>JALGWK010000266.1 GCA_025774205.1 bacterium | reverse complement strand
GCCATCGCCATCCTCGCTGGAATGGAGAAGGTCTGATGTCTGCGGTTTCACTGAGGGCAGCCCCGGCACCTGGAGAGATCATCATGAACCAGGTGCGTCTGCTGGTCGTGAGCCAGAAATGGGAACTTGTCGCCATCGGGCTCGTGACAGCCATCTATCATCTTGGAACGGTGACCTGGGAGGCAACCGGGCCATTGCCGGTGTTTCAGCAAGGAGCGCTGGGGTATGCCGGATGTTTCGTCTTCCTGGTGATCTGCGGCTACTGGGCCATAAGGGTCTGGGATGGACTCGGTATCGGGATGCGGTCGGCATTCTTCTCCTATCCGGCAGGCAGGTCGTACCACATGCTGCTCCGTGTTGCGGCGGGCGCCCTGATTCTGATTTCGGTTGTCGTCGTGTGCTGGATGCTGGGAGCAGCGATCAGTGAGATCCTGGCACCGGGTGGAAGCTGGCTCACCTCTCCAGATCAGAAGGGAGGCGCCTGGCCGATCTCGTTTATCGGCATCCTCAATGCCTACCTCTACGGCAGTATCCTTGCCTTCCTGTTCCGCAAGCCGGAGGTCTGGTTCGTATTCTGGGTGCCGGTCTCGGTATCTGTGCTGAGCTTCCTTTCCCCCCGGCTGGGAATAGCAATACTGCCGAAAATTTTCGAGGCCGTATTCTGGTACCCAACCGGAATGTATACGGCTTTCGGATTTGCGATGCTGGATGTCGAGACAGGGACACCCAATATTCTTCCCGATCTGCTCGTGGTTCTCATGTGGACCCTGATATTTTCCGCCGTCCTCTACTTCTGCTCCCGAATCCACCGGGAGGATTGAGCCATGAGTACGGCCTGCCAACACCTTTCTGATGTTTCCACACCCCTCGATCCAGAGGAGGATTCCTGATGACCGCGCTCGCCCTGAGGGACACCCCCCTGCCCCGATCGATCTTCCTGAACCAGGCCCGTTCGATCCTGCTCCGCCTGAAATGGGAACTGCTCTTCTTCGGGATGGTGACGTTCATCCTCCATTTCGGATCAATACATGAAATCCTTGAAAAGGTTGTGTTCTGGGGCGACGCGCCCTGGAGCACGATCATGCTCTTCAACGAGGGCGCCATCGGATCGGGTCTCCTCTGGCTCTTCCTGCTCTTCAGTGCCTTCTGGGCCTTCAGGACGTGGGAGGGATTCAACAACGGCGATCGAGCGACATTCCTCTCCTATCCGGCGGACCATTCCAGACACCGGTTGATCCGTACCGCGGCCGGGGCAGCGGTGTTCCTCGCCGCAGTGGCACTGGCCTGGCTGCTCGGCGCAACCTTCTCTGAAATACTCGCGCCTGGTCACAGCTGGTTCACCCTGCCGACCTCCAATGGTTCGGGGTGGATCATCTCGGTATTCGGCATGGTGAACATGTACCTCTATGCCACCGTAATGGCCATGCTGTTCCGCCGGCCGGAGATATTGTTCCTGGTATGGATCCCGGCCATTCTCGGCATCCTGGCAATCACGTTCAACCTGGCGCGATTCGACGGTTTACTGGAAGTGATGCGCGTGATTCTTGGTTGGCCCTTCGGGGTTTTGGCCGGATTCGGTTTTCCGAGGCTCGACGTCGCGTCCGGCTTTGCACTGCCCAATTTCGGCGTCGTGCTCATGTGGGCCGCGATCTTCGGCACCGGTGTCTACCTGGTGTCCCGGATCCACCAGGAGGATTGAACCATGGCTGATCCGATTACATTGTCCGCCCACCGACCGGTCCCCTGGCTGAGGGTGTACCTGGAAGAAACGCGACTGCTGCTGACAAGGTACTGGTGGTTCCTGGCTGCCTTCAGCCTGATCCTCATGATCTGGATCAATTATCCATTGATCGTGATAACGCGTTTTAACACCGCGAACCTGACCCTGGTTCTGGACCATGCCAATCTCTGGCCGATATTCCTCCATCCGATGGACCTTTTCATGTTGACCACCGCGGCCGCATGGTCCTTGCTGATCTGGTCGGACAGGGATCCCGACCAGCGATCCGCATCGTGGACAATGCCGGTTTCGCGTCTGACCTCTCACACCGCCAGAATCGTTCCTGGCGCCTTACTGCTGCTGATTATCTACCTGATTGGTTGGTATATCGGTATCATCATCGTCTCTACCTACGTGGAAGTGGACGGTCTGGTCGCCGGTTTCCTTCCCCCACTCTCCTTCGTCGCCTTGGGAGTTTCCCTGCTCAACGTCTATCTCTTCTCGTCTCTGATCTGCCTCCGCTTCCGGCAGCCCTATCGCTGGCTCCTGCTTTATATCCCCGTATTTCTCCTGATCCTGTTCGGATTGAAGCTGTTGCTGGACATGCGGGCCGTGAATCTCCTTCTCAGCCCCCTGATGCCTCCCCATGGATTGCTGGGCGGGCTTGGGATAGTGCTGTGGGACCGGATGGGAGATACGGTCAGACCGGCTGTCTGGGTCCCATTCCTCTGGTTCGGGATCATTTCAGTGAGTCTTTACTTCACGGCGTCGCGACATCAGGAAGTATAGGTCGAGTACTAATTGTACGATTCGTACAAACACGGCGGGCCGGGAGTTCTCCTCCCGGCCCTTTCTGTGTCTGAATCCGGCGATCGTGCCGGATAATGTCATCTGATCGGATTCCCGATCAGGCCTGAAATACCTCCCTCACCTTCCTAAATGATCCCCTGTCCGAAGATCAGGGTCCAGACCTTGTTGAGCAGGATCACGATCAGCACAGTCGGGCAGACGTACTTGATCAGGAACGACCAGATCTTGTGGAAGCGGAAGGCGTTACCCTCCAGTTCCACTTCAGCCGCAGCTTTATCCACGCCCCACTTCCAGCCGACAAAGATGCTGATGAAGAGGGCGCCGATCGCAAGAGCGTACTGCCCGAATGCTTCGAACAGCAATGAGAGGAAATCTGTCTTGAAGATCGGCAGGTCCGTCAACCACGAGACGGCACCATTGCCGAGCGCAGACGGGATACCGATCACAAAGGCCAGGCCGCCGAGGAAGAGTCCCGCTTTCTTCCGGGAGATTTTCTTCTCGTCGACTATCGAAGTGATGGCGGCGATCCCCAGCAGGAGGAAGAACCCGGTCCCGAAGATGATCCCCCCGATCGGGGCCGGCGGCATCTCACCCAGCAGTGAAGTCAGGACCACGAAGACCATCCCGGGTCCACCCTCCTGGAGGCCGAGTCCGGCGTGGAAGAGGGTCGGAAAGATGATCAGGCCGGCCAGGATCGCTATGGCGGTATCGAGGGTGCTCACCCAGAGGGTTGAAGAGACGAGGTCATCTTTTTTCGCGATGTAGGAACCGTAGGTGATCATGGTTCCCATACCGAGGCTGAGACTGAAGAACGCCTGACCCGCGGCCGAGAGGATGATCTTGCCGTTGATACTGCTGAAATCCGGCTTGAGGTAGAATGCGAGACCCTCACCCGCCCCTGAAAGGGTCACCGCCCTGATACCGAGCAGCACCAGCAGGATAAGCAGGATCGGCATCAGGACCTTGGTCCACCGCTCGATCCCCTGCCGGACGCCGCCCACGACCACGTAGACCGAGAGCGCCATGAAGGCCAGGAGGTATCCGATGGCGTTCAGGGGATCGCCCGACATCCCCTCGAATATGGCAGCGGTGTCTACCCCCGGCTTGAATGTGCCC
>JALGWK010000027.1 GCA_025774205.1 bacterium | reverse complement strand
CACCCTGATTCCCCTGTCAACCCCTGTTACTGCAAGGTTTTCACACTATGGCAGGGTGTTGAGCCGGTCAGGTGACCGTCAGATCACGGCTCGATAGTGAAGGTGTCCGGGAGGGTCGATTGTGACGATATTCCCGATCAGGTGTAACACCGGATTGGTTCAAGGCGACCGACAGGAAAACCGGCCTTGCAAGGAGACGAACCGGATGTTCCGAAGAGTTCTTACCACTGCCACGGCGATAATTGTGATCCTCGCCATGGGGACGCAGGTCCGGGCGCAGGTCGAGGGCAATGGCACCCTCAAGGGGAAGGCCTACTTCGACCTCTCGCAGGGACTGAGCGATGATGTCAGCAATGTGATGACCCACAGCTTCCGGCGGGTTTACTTCACCTACGACCTGCAGATGAGTGATGGCATCACCGGTCGCTTCCGCACCGATGTGAAGCAGGATGGTGATGGGAAGTATCGTCTCTTCATCAAGCATGTTTATGCCGACTGGAAGGCCTCCGGCCGGGTGAGTCTTCGCGCCGGCATGATGGGTACGGTCCTCTTCGGCACCATCGAGGAGGTCTGGGCCTATCGCGGCGTCGAGATGACCATGCAGGACTACTACAAGCTGCGCTCTTCGGCCGATCTCGGGATCATGGCCCGGTTCCGGCTGAACGAGATGATCGCGGTGAATGTCATGCTCAGTAACGGTAACGGCTACAGCAACCTGGATGATGACTCCTTCGGAAAAGCGTATGAGATTCAGGGGGTCTTCACCCCGATCGACGGGCTGCTCATCACGGCTCACTACGGGATGAACGGCTTCGATCCCGATGACGACCCGACCACTGAAGGGGATATGGAGAATACCACTACCATGGATCTCTCGGTGGGGTATGAGGTCGATGGTTTCGCGGTCGGCGGTTCATACACCACCCAGTCGAACTACCGCTTCACCCTCGACCAGGACGGATCGGGTATCTGGGGCTTCGGCCGCTTCGCGCTCCCGGGATCGCCCCTCACGCTGCTCGGTACGTACATGAACTGGGATCCCGACACCAGCACGGATGACGACACCATGACCCTGCTTATGGTCGGTCTCGACTACCGCGCCGGCAAGGGATTGAGCATCATCCCCAACTTCCACCAGACGAAGATCGGCACCGCCGATCCGACCAGCATGTTCCGGATCACCTTCAACTGGAAGTGGTAGACATTCGAGATCCTGCGGTTCAGCCAGGTCAGCGAATCGATATATCCATTTCGTGAAGAAGGCTGACTACCCTTTTCCGTATCTCATCCCGGACCTCCAGGAAGACAGCTGTTATCTCCTCTTCCGAGCCGGTGGCCCTGGCCGGGTCGTCAAGCGGCCAGTGGAGCTTCCGCACACTATCCGGCAGTACCGGACAGTGTTCATCAGCGTGGCCGCAGACAGTCACAACCAGGTCAGACCGGGCAATCATCTCATCGGTCACGATGGTTGATTCCTGACCGGTTATATCGATTCCCGCCTCTGCCATTGCTGCTATTGCCCGGGGATTCTTCCCGTGTGCCTCGATGCCGGCGGAGTGTGCCTCAACATCCTCTCCCCCCAGGACACGCGCAAATCCTTCAGCCATCTGCGAACGGCAGGAATTCCCGGTACAGAGGAAGAGTATGCGGATCGTGTTGTTCATGGATAAGGCGGCTTCCCCTTTGATAGACTCACTTTCTTCACCATGTGAACAGCATATAAGGGTACGTACCGACCTGTCACACTTCTTCCGTTCCGGACCGCGACACACCGGCGCGTCTTGACGAGGGAGAGTACCGGAAGGATCCAGGATGAGCAGGAATTGTATCGGTCGATCTGTTGTTTCGGTCATGATCCTCATGCTTGCCATCACCGGAGCGGTCCGGGCCCAGGGAGCCCTGGAGAACCTGATCGATCCCGGCAGGCTCCCCTACTTGAAGCAGAGCACCTTCAGGCAGATCGCCCAGATCGCCTCCAACGACACCACCGGCGGCAACGCCGACCGGCTGGTGATGGCTCCGGGAACGAGCGCGATCCTGGCCGATATCGGGGGGCCGGGGGTGATAACGCGTATCTGGATCACCATCTCGAGCCGCGATCCGCATTACCTCCGGCGGATCCTCCTGCGGATGTACTGGGATGATGAGGAGACACCGAGCGTGGAGGTGCCGGTAGGGGACTTCTTCGGCACCGGCTTCGACAAGGTCCACTACGTCTCGTACTACCTTGGGATCTCCAGTGGTGGATTCTACTCATACTGGCCGATGCCCTTCCGCGAGCGGGCCCGTATCGAGGTGGTGAACGAAACCGGTCAGCAGGTCGACGCCTTCTACTACCAGATCGACTACCAGGAGATGCACCAGCCGCTCGAGGATGACGTGGCCTATTTCCATGCCCAGTGGCGCCGGGAGCCGAAGACCGATCCCGACCGGAACTACACCATCCTCGAAGCCGAGGGGGAAGGGCACCTGGTCGGGGTGAACCTGAACATGCAGGGCTACAACGGGGAGCTGTGGTTCCTCGAAGGAGACGAAATGGTCTGGGTGGATGGAGCCGAGGAACCGTGCATGTACGGCACCGGAACCGAGGACTACTTCACCAGCGGCTGGTATTTCAACGAGGGAATCTACGCCGGTCCCTTCCACGGCCTGATCATCAAGGACGAGGAGCGGGCCCGGATCGCCGCCTACCGTTATCATCTCGGTGACGCCATCCCCTTCACCCGTTCCCTGAGGTTCACGATCCGTTCCCTGAGGTTCACGATCGAACACGGCCACGCCAACACCGAGGTGGGGGATTACGCCAGTACCGCCTATTGGTACCAGATGGAACCGCACGCGCCCTTCCCGGAGATGCCGGCAGGCAACGCCCGGATCCCGCTACGGGTGCTGGTGCCGGATGGTGCGATAGAGGCTGAGTCCCTGATGGTGAAGGAATACACCGGACGATGGATCTACCTCTCGAGGACATGCAGCGCCATGGCGTCGACTGGAGTGGGGGGAAGTCGATATGGATGGAACTGTCGGAGGTTGGACCGGTCAGCTGGACACTGCCGGTCGAGACGATCGACCGCTACACGATCGCGCTCTATCTCACGAAGGGACCCGATAGCGGGAGGGTCAGGTTCCGGGTGAACGGGGAGTTCCTCGGCGGGGTGATAGACCTGAATGATACCGAGGTCACTCCCTCCGGTCGGATCGAACTGGGCGAGGTCAGGCTGGAACCCGGCACGGCATCGCTGGAGGTCGAATCGGTCGGTCCCGCACCCGCCACCGGCAGGCAGGTGTTCGGCTTCGACGCGGTGAGCATCGAGCCGGTCATGAACTTCGTAACCCGCTGGCAGGTGATCGGTCCCTTCGACAACCCGGGGCAGGAGGGGAGCGAACTCACGGTCGGTCTCGATATTCCGTACCCCCCCGAACAGGAGATCGATCTCTCGCAAACGTATGAAGGGATGAACTCCCGGGAGGTCGGCTGGCGCCTGATAGAGACCGATGAGAGCGGCTACGTCAACCTGGACGCTCTCTTCACCCCGAACGAACTGAGCTGTGTGTACGGCGCAGTCTGGATCGAGAGTCCCGACGCCCGCGTCGTCGACTGCCTGCTCGGTTCCGATGACTGGGTTGGTCTCTGGCTGAACGGCGAGCGGGTCCATGAGCATGTGCTGCACCGGCCGGCCGAACCGGACCAGGACCATGTCCGGCTCTCTCTCAGGAAGGGAGTGAATACCCTGCTCATCAAGGTCGGCGACGACTACGGCGGCTGGGGGTATTACCTCCGCATCCCTGATCCCGACGGTGTTCTGGTCATCAGACCGACACCGTGATATACCATGAGAGAGGGGACTGAGAACGGAGAACCTGCCACCAACACCCGCTAAGGAACAGCATCATGCCTGAATCACAGCCATCGGAAGAGGTCACGGGGTGGGCCGAACTCTTCCGGCTCGAGGATTACTGGGCCATCTGGCTCGCGCTCCTCGTCCTGCTGGTCGGTACGGTGTTCTTCCTCTCGCGTCCACCGGCGGGGATGCGGGAGCAGTTCGCCGAGGCCAACCGGATCATGGCGGACGAGGCCGATCGGGCGCCCTTCCGGACCGTGACCTGGTACGAGGCGGGGAACACCAAGTCGGGGATCAAGGCTTCCTCGGCCTTGCGGGCCAAACGCCTGGCCGGATTCATCAGGAAGCCGCACGGCTGGAAAAACAACCCGCTCGAATCACTGATGCTCTCGGAGGCCGGAGCCGAACGGAAGAACACGGCCGCCCAGCCCCGGTACAATGAATTACTGACGGAAGTCACCGTGGCCCGACAACGGGCGGTCTCGGCCGAGACCACGGCCGCAATGACCGGTTTCGGGGATGAAGCCCTGAACGCGGCCGCGGTGGCCGCGATCGACGAGTGGCGCGCCCTGGCGACCGAGGCTTCGAGCGCGAAGAAGAAGACCACGATCTCGTCGCACAACCAGATCGTCAACCTGATCGGATTGGCGATCGCGCTGGGCATCTTCTTCGGGATCGGCACCATCGCCCTGGGCCGGTCGTTCCGGAAATTCCTGGTCGGCTTCCTCTTCGTCTTCGGGATCGCGATCCTGGCCTATATCGCGGCGGAGCAGGCGACCATGAAGGCCTACGGGATCGGCTACGCCGCCTGGGCAATCCTCTTCGGTCTCCTGATCAGCAACACCGTCGGTACTCCTGAATGGGTCAAGCCGGCGGTCCAGACCGAGTACTTCATCAAAACCGGCCTGGTCCTCCTCGGCGCCGAGATCCTCTTCGGGAAGATCCTGGCCATCGGGGTGCCGGGGATCTTCGTCTCCTGGATTGTCACACCGATCGTGCTGGTATCCACCTACATCTTCGGCCAGAAGGTGATCAAGATCCCCTCCAAGACGCTGAACATCACCATCTCGGCCGACATGTCGGTCTGCGGAGTCTCGGCGGCCATCGCCACCGCCGCCGCCTGCCGGGCGAAGAAGGAGGAGCTCACCCTGGCGGTCGGCATGTCGCTGGTCTTCACCGCCGTCATGATGATCGCCATGCCAGCTTTCATCAAAGCGGTCGGTATCCCGGAGATCCTCGGTGGGGCCTGGATGGGGGGAACGATCGATGCCACCGGCGCGGTCGCTGCTGCCGGTGCCTTCCTGGGTGAGAGGGCCCTCTATGTAGCCGCCACGATCAAGATGATCCAGAACGTGCTGATCGGCGTGATAGCCTTCTTCGTGGCTCTCTACTGGACCGCCCGGGTCGATCGGCAGGAGGGTGAGCGGGTGAGCATCTGGGAGATCTGGCATCGCTTCCCGAAGTTCGTGATCGGATTCATCGGGGCGTCGATCCTGTTCTCCGCGATCTATGCCGCCCTTGGACCGGATGCCGGATACACCCTGATCGACCAGGGAGTGATCGGGGGGCTCACCAAGACCCTCCGCGGCTGGTTCTTCTGCCTCGCTTTCGTCAGCATCGGTCTGGCGACCAATTTCAGGGAACTGAAGGAGTACTTCAAGGGTGGCAAGCCGCTCATCCTCTACGTCTGTGGACAGAGTTTCAACCTCATCCTGACCCTCTCGATGGCGTACCTGATGTTCTACGTTGTTTTCACGAAGATCACGGCGGCGATTTAGGTGTTCATGATGGATGACAGGAAGAATCGGGAGGGAATGGAGAGGAAGAACGTCAGCGGATCGGCCACCTCAGGTGGCTGGCTGCGACTCGGTCTCGGCATCATCGCGATCCTCCTCTTCATGTTCGGTCTCGATCCCCTCCTCTCGAAGATCAGACAGGTCGAGGAACTGACGGCCTTCATTGAGGCGCGCGGTATGGACGCCGGAGCGTACTGGTGGTCCGACTCCGAGGAGTACGCTCCCTCATGGCTGCTGCTGCATGACTCGTTGAAGTACTCCGGCTCGAACGGGCAGGAAAAGCCCTGATTTTTCTCCGCTACCGACCGACCTGAACAGGAAGGATGACGATCGATGGAGTACGTCAATCTCGGCTCGACCGGCCTCAAGGTGAGCCCCGTCTGTCTCGGCTGCATGTCGTTCGGCACGAAGAAGTGGCGCGAGTGGGTGCTGGAGGAGGAGGAGTCGCGGGTCATCATCAGGAAAGCGGTGGAGGAGGGGATCAACTTCTTCGACACCGCCAACATGTACTCGATGGGAGTGAGTGAAGAGGTCATCGGTCGGGCACTGGCCGACTTCGCCGACCGCGACCGGATCGTACTGGCCACCAAGGTCTACTTCACCATGGGGGAGGGACCGAACGAGGGCGGGCTCTCGCGCAAACATATCATGTCACAGGTGGAGCGCTCGCTGAAGCGGCTGGGGACCGACCATATCGATCTCTACCAGATCCACCGCTGGGACTATACCGTCCCGATCGAGGAGACTCTGCGGGCGCTCGACGACCTTGTCCGGCAGGGGAAGGTGCACCATATCGGCGCCTCCAGCATGTGGGCCCACCAGTTCGCCGAGTCCCTCCACCTCTCCGACATGCTCGGGCTCGAGCGGTTCGAAACGATGCAGAACCACTACAATCTCATCTACCGGGAGGAAGAGCGGGAGATGAACCCCCTCTGTGTGCAGGAGGGGGTGGGGATCATCCCCTGGAGCCCGCTGGCACGGGGACTCCTGACCGGTACCAGGACCCGGGAGGAACTGGAGCCGACCCTGCGGGCGAAGCTCGACGACTACGGGAAGAAGATCTATGAGCCGCTCAATGACTTCGACGTCATCGACCGGCTCGTCGAGGTCGCCGGTGAACGGGGAGAGGATCCGACCGCCGTGGCGCTAGCCTGGCTCCTTCATCAGCCGGGCGTGGTGGCGCCGATCATCGGGATCACGAAGCCGGAGCAGCTCGAGGCCGCCCTCCACGCCCCGGAAGTGCTTCTTTCATCTGAAGAACTCGACCGGCTCGAGGAACTCTACGTGGCCCACGCCATCCAGGGGCACGAGTAGTCCTCCTCTATCCTCAGCGACCGAACGGGATCACCAGCGCTACCTGGTGGGTCGCGATGAGCGTCTTCTCGAAACGGTACGGACCGGTCGGCGCTACGAGGAAATCGGGACCGGAGGGACTGATGCTCAGTGAGCCGTTCAGGGAGATCGGATTCCACCACGCCCCCTCGGGCCACCCCTTCGGTATACCGGTACCCAGCTTCAATCGCCCGAGGTAGCGGACCTGGAAGTCGGCGATATCGAGGTGTGCACCCAGGCTCGGACTCCATTCGATCCATGATTCATTCTGTCTTCGCCACCGCTCGCGACTGTTGTCCAGCTGGTCCAGCTGATAGCTGATGGAGTGGATGTGGAGACCGAACTGAAGCCCTCCCGATTCATCTCCGATCGCCAGGCCCAATCGCAGGTGTGCGTTCAGGAAGGTGAAGAAGTTCTCGACCGTTTTGCCGCCCGGCTGGATCACGCCTCCGCTTCTGGTTTCCATAGCCTGGTCAGCGACTCCCCAGGTGTCCGTCCAGACCGGTTCGAAGATGAAATCGATCCCGAATCGACTGGATCTGCCGGCGCCGGATAACCCGATTCCCAGGTTGTATGCGCGTGAATACCCCGGATCCCGGGGGATTGCAGGCAGGAACTGCAGTTCGTATTCAGGGATCTTGGGATGTGATTTCCAGTTGATTGTGACGATCCCTCCGATCCGCCAGGCATCGTCGCGAAGGGGGCGGGAATAACCACAATGCAGACCTGATGTCCGTGTATGGTCTGAATTCCGCTTCAGGTTCGAATCGGTCGGGAATCCCGGCCAGAACTGATAGGTGATTGGAGAGAGTTCCGGGTAGTACACGTCGTGGATCATATCCAGATGATTCTGGAACCAGAGGAATTCGACCTCACTGTTCCTGCCGAGATCGGCCATCATCCCCAGGCGGTAATCGGTGGAGTAACCGTCCTGAAGAATGCGTATGCTGCCATCATAGAGCAGGTCCACCCCGTCGATAGCCCGCAGATCGGCTACTGAGATACCGGCACCAAGCGATATCCGATCATCCAGAATGGTTCTCCCGATCACACCCGTCAGGTATCGGTTTCTGGCCGGGTGGTCAGTCCTCGGAACATGGTTCAGGATCGGTGAACCGGGTGATTTCTTGGGGAATAGGGAGGCGTTCACTTCCTGGGCATGATACCACCGGAAATATTGTTCAGCCGGGGAGAGTCTCTGGAGGGCCACGATCGCTCCGATGGCCCATTTCCCCATTCGGGCAAGACCGCCAACGGGCATGGTCCGGCCGCCTCCATCGTCCCCGGTCGTCGAATATTGTGTTGAACCACCGAACAGGAACGACCTGCGGATTCGACTGCTTTTAGCGGGATTCGTGAACGGATCCAGCAGAGGATCGTCCATCGCGATGGACACTCCTCCCATGGCAGTCGATCGGGACGGGATGAAGAGGAACTGATCACCGGTCGCGACCGGTACAGTCTTGATCGGGATCATCTGGCCGGATGCAGCACCTGCCAGAAGAAGGATCAGAAGGCCGGTTATCGATCCGGCCCGTAGTAATGATAACCTCATGGGTTATACACCTTCCTGGGCCTCCCACATGGCCGCAGAAAGAGGGAGGACGTACGGTTACGCCGCAGAGATGGATGTATGAGTTCTGAGGTGAGAAGGTCGGGTACTTCCAGCCTCGGAGGTGAAACGAAGGTCGATCCCGATCTGTGACCGCGAATCGGAACCATGTTCTGACCGAATCCTCTGAACGCTATCGCACGATGATCTCGTCGGCGAAGATCCACGACCTGCCCGGGTGCCCCTGGTGCCATTCGGGGCAGATCTTCCGATTCACTGCTTCCACTTTCACGTATCGGGCTTCGACCGGATCGAACCGGGCTTCGAAGGTCTCGATGAAAGAGCCGTCACGCTGGTCTGAGACAGTGTTCAGGAGCCGGGCCACCTCTGTGAAGCGCTCTCCATCGTCAGATACCGAATAGACAACCTCTGTCGGCAGCCACACCCAGGAGTAGAACACCTGGAGGAAGTCGGTCGAGATCTCACTCACCGTGGTCGGTTCCTGCAGGTCGATCAACACCTCCATGTCGTGTCCCTCGAAGCCGAGCCAGTTGCAGGTGTAATCGGGGATCCCTTTCAGGCCATCGGTGAACGTGTCGACGCCGTTGGCAGGGTAGGTCGGGCTCCACTCCGTGTTCACGGTAACCGGTCTGAACAGGGCCAGGTGGCTCTCCATGCTCTTGTCGAACAGCTCCAGCAGGACCTGCCGGTACTCCATGGGCGGCCCGCCGTGCTCATGGAGCCGGTTGTAGCCGGCCTCTTCGCACATCGTGATGAAATCATCGAGACGTTGACGCATTTCCGGCCGGACCGACCAGGTACCTGAATCGTCGAGGACGAAGAAGCCCCATTTGCCGGTGCCGTATCGCTTCGCCTGCTCCAGTCTGGCGTATTCGAGGGGGAGACGGGCGAACCTCACCCGCTCCAGTACATCGGGAGCTTCGGCAACTGCGGTCACGGCCTGATCGAAGAGGCGTTCGTATTTCGCCATCAGACGGGGGGAGAGGTACCCCTCCACCGGGGTGTAGGGATTACCGTAGATGTCGAGCCGCTCGCCGGAGCGGAGCAGCGAACGGGTCATGAGATCGATGTACCGTCGCAGGTACGGGGCCGCCTCGCCGTAGTACCCGGAGAGGAAGTCATCGATGATGGCGTCGACATCGGCATCGGGATCCCAGAGGAGCTTGGCGATCAGGTACGATCGGAGGTCAGTGAACTCACCCCTGATGCCGCCGCTGCCCTGTTCGAAGATGGCATCGATCCCGTTCTCGACGAAGAAGCGGATATTCGGCTGCAGGACATGGAAGTTGGGGAAGGGGCTCACCAGGTTCCGGAACTGGACCACGTAATCCCAGATGTAGAGGTGGCTGGCAATCGCCGACCAGTCACGGACGTCGTCGGCGAAGGAGGCGTTGTCGGGATCGGCCGGAAGTGACCCGCTCCGGTCGCACTCGATGCTGCAGAGGGTGATGCAGACATTCTCTGCCGGTCTCAGATTCTTCGGCGCCACGCGGGTGTACTGGTAGGCCAGGGTGGTGATGATCCGGTCGGGGAACTCGGCCGCGACCCGATTCACGAAGGTGAGCAGGGAACCGATCGGACTGCCCTCCTGCTCGTCGAGCGCCCGGCACTCCTCGCACTGGCAGTTGCCGTAGGTGTCGTTCTGGCTCACCGACCAGTATTTCACATCGGGGTGTTCAGCCATCATCTCCCGCAGCCGTTCCACGATGATCTGGAAGACATCCTCATTGGTGAGACAGAGCTGGGTGTCGGGGACTCTGATGCCGTTGATCTCGGAGAAGTACTCCGGGTGATCCTTGAAGTACTGCTCCGGCGGCACCAGCCGGTTGAAGGTGTGAACCCTGGTGCTCCACTCGAGGAATCGGTCGACGTTGCCGTCGTCCAGTTTGTGCCAGTCGCGGTAGGGCTGTTCGTAGGCGTGGTCGTAATGGGTTGATCGGAACCGGATCACCGGGACCCGGGTGTCGTCGATAGCAGGCAGGTGGATCGATGCCTGCTCGGGGACTACCGTCACATCGGGGCTGTACATCCTGCAGCCGAGATACGTCTCCAGCAGCGTGTGGACGCCATAGAGGGTACCCTTCTCCGTGCCGCCGGCGATGAAGAGGTCGTCACGGAAGGTGACGATGTGGAAGCCGTCTTCCTCGAGGGCAGCCCAGTCGACCGCCAGGAAGGTGTCCGACTGTGTACGGGCGCTGCCGATCAGGATGAGGGGCCCGCTGGCGGGCGAGCTCCCATCGACGACGATCGGCAGTCGGGCGCCCGAGATCCGTTCAAGGTACTGCTGAAGGACTTCAGCCGCCTGCCGGTCGATATCGGTCGCGTTGGGGGAGAGTGCGATCCGGTAGTTGCTGGCTCCTCCGTTGGTCAGTTCAAGGGCGGTCCGGCTGGAACAGGCGGTAAGGAGGACCAGGATGATGATCGGAAGAAGGAACGGGATCCGGGGACGGTTGGTCATGTCGGGTACCTCGATGGTTGGTCGGTCACGATCACCGGTTGAGGTCAGGATGGTAGCCGATACCGGAGATGGTGAGAAAAGAAAAGCCCCCGGCACGGAGTGGCGAGGGGCGCAAAGAAAAGCCCCCGGCGCGATGCGGCAGGGGCTCTTCGGTCGGGTAGGCCGGCAGTCAGGTACTACACGAAGATCGTCTGGGCGCCTTCGGAGATATCCATGAAGTCCATGGCGGTGATGACTCCCTCGAGCTGAGGGACCAGGTCATCCTCCGTGAGACCCATCATGTCGACCGACATCCGGCAGCCGTAGAGCTTCACGCCGGCGTCGTGGATCATCTCGATGAACTCGTCGATCGGTGGGATATCAAGGCCCTCGATCTTCTTCTTCATCATCGAGGTGGCCATCGTTGTCATACCGGGGATAATTCCGACCAGGTTCGGCATACCCATGGCGGGATTGCCGACCGGGGTCACCTTGATCTTGCTGTTCTTCTTCTTCGTGACAATATCGAGTCCCCAGAAGGTGAAGAAGAGTACGGCGTCGATCCCGGCCTGGCGGGCGGCGTTGGCCAGCACCAGCCCCGGGTACGCCATGTCGAGCGTTCCCTTCGAGCAGATGATGGCGATCTTGCGGGTACTTTTGGTTTCACTCATCGTACGCTGATCCTTTCAGGCAGATTGTGGCCCGGTGTCTCAGACACATCCTTCGGGCTTCGGGGTTCCGGCGATGCGGGCGACCTTCTTGCCCGGGCCGTCGGGGAAAAGCTGGTAGAGTTCCTTGGTCGGAATGCCGCCCACCTTGGTTATCCTGCGCAGGGTGGGGGACTCGTCTTTCTCGGCGTACCATTTACGGACGAATTCGATGACCTCCCAGTGCCGGTCGGTCAGGGAGATCTCGTCGGCCTTTGCGAGCTCCTCCGCGACTTCCTTCGACCATTCATCCATGTTCACCAGGAATCCGTCGTCATCGAGTTCCAGCGCGGTTCCTGCAACTTCCAGTGTTGCCATGGTTCCTGTTCCTCCTCGTCTTATTCGACGTCAGGTGTCGGTTCGATACGTTCGTTCTCACCGGCGACGGGGGCGGGTCCGCCCGCGACGCCTTTCAGCATCTGCATGGTCACGGCCAGACCGCGCCGGACCTCGGGATCCCGCATCTGCTTCAGCAGGGCGAAGGTCCCCGTCTTTATCTCTTCCGAAGTCGCTTCGGCCTGCCGGTAAGCGCCGGTCAGGTTGCCGAGCATGTGCATGACCTCGGGTTGGGTCATCCCCTTCACGGTGTTGAGGATGAGCACCACGTTGTCTCCCAGGGCGCGGACGTCCTCGGGGGTGAAACTCGTCAGGATGATCTGGACGATGCGCCAGGCCTCCTGGCCGAAAGAGAACACACCAATCCGGTCGAGTTCCTCGAACTTCTCAGTCGCGGCACCGAAGGCGTAGGTCGCGATCGGCCCTGCGTCGCGAACGAAATCGCGGATACTCTCGAGCTGCTGCAGGGTCCATTCGAGGTTGCCGGTGTTCTCGGCCAGGCGACGCAGGAGCCTGAGCGAGTCCTCCAGAGAGACGGCGGGATCGAGGTCGCTCAGTTCTTCGACCGCGCCTTCGAAAGCGCTCTGGCCCACCAGCTTCAGGTCGGCGGCGAGATCCTCTACCGTTTCCCAGCGGTTCTGATCGATCCGGGCCCGCTCACTCAGGTAGTCGACCCGGGCGTTCAGCTGCGTGAGCTGCTCCGTGATCTCCTGCAGCGAGTCTTCGACTGTCATGGTCGTCATCTCGGTGCCCTCCAGTTTAAAGCCGCTTGCCGGCCATGCTCATCCGGACCGGGATAGGGAGTTCCTTGCCCTTCAGGAGCAGGTGCCAGTAAATCCAGCGGAACATCAGTTTGCCCCAGTGGTCCACTCGCGATTCTTCCAGCAGAGAGAATGGACCAAGGCCGGGCAGGGGGAACTTCCCGGGCAGGGGCTCGACATCGTAGTTGAAGTCGATCAGGGTGCCCTTGCCGTAGCCGGTCTCGATGTAGCAGTTGGAGTGGCCGTCAAAGGTGGGCAGCAGTTCCATCCCGTCGATGTAGCGCAGGAAATTATCGATAAACGACTCGGACTGGAAGTGCGCCACCGAGCCGGCCTTCGAGGTCGGCAGGTCGGTCGCGTCACCCAGGACGAAGATGTTCTCGAAGGTCTTGTGCCGCAGGGTGTGCTTCTCGGTCGGCACGTAGTTGAGGTCGTCCCCCATGTCGGAGCGCTCGATGACCTCGCTCCCCATGTTCAGCGGAATCGTCACCAGCAGGTCGAAGGGCACTTCGCGGCCGTCGAAGGCCCGGATCACCTTCTTCTCCGGATCGGCCTCCTCGATCAGGTACTCGGTCTCGACGTTGATCCGGCGTTCCTCGAGCAGGTTGCCGAGGAAGGCCGACGCCCGCGGCTTGGTGAACACCTCCGGCAGGGGGGTGGTGAAGGTGATCTCCACCTTGTCCCGCAGTCCATGCTCGTGCAGGAACCAGTCGGCCAGGAAGATGAACTCGAGCGGCGCCACCGGGCACTTGATCGGGGTGTCGACGATATTGAGGACCAGGTGGCCGCC
>JALGWK010000265.1 GCA_025774205.1 bacterium | reverse complement strand
CGGGGGAGTTCGGGATCGAGGATATCCAGGTCACGGGTATGCCGGGTTACGATCCCCAGTAATCCCAGTGCAGCTGCGCCGACAGCCACACACTTGAATGTCATGCCTCGATCAAGCAGATAGCGATCGAACGCCATGGTGATCTCATCAGGATTCATGGTATCATTATAACTGATACCATTGATACGTCAACTGCTATCTGTATCCGGGTTCAGAACGTCGTGAGACAGTTCGGTCCCTATCTGTTGCGGGCGCAGGAGATTTGAGGGGCTCTGTTCCTGGTACGAGAGGACCGGAATGGACACGCCTCCAGTGTACCAGTAGTTCCGCCAGGAGCACCGCTCGGCAGGTTCGAAATGGTGGAGTAGTATCGGTGTATGGCCGCCGGTCTACTCTTCCTCGAGCGGGAACCGCTTCCGGATGTACTCGGAGACCACGTCACGGGCGAACGCGAGGACCTCGGCGGCCGGCTCGTCGGGATCGCACAGGTCAGGTGTCTCGATGATGTCGGTCACCATCTCGTCCCACCACGGGACCGAGAGCAGACGTCTCGCCCCGCCGGAGTTCAGTCCATCTGCGATCATCTCGTCAGCGGTCGGGGAGAGGAACGTGATGACGATCTGGTGATCGGACTCTGCCGACCCGAGGAGGACCCGCTCCTCGAGCCAGGTGATGATGGCACGGAGTTCGTCAGGAGTCATAAGCGTCCCTGGCCGGAGTTCAGTGGCTCACCCGTCCCACGATCGGATCCGAAGTACGGGGTGATGATCGACAGGGCGGATTATAGGACACCGCCGGCAATTTTTCCAAAACCCCCTCTTCGGAGGGGATTTCTTTTTATAGCCTCTCTTCTTCCCGGCAGTGTGTTCGAAAAGTTCTTCCACACCAACGGCCTTGTTACAGGTGAGGACACGAGGTGGGATAATCACCCGCTCGACGTGTCATGGAGAGGCGACAAACCCAGTTGACAACAGTGGCTGATACCGTGAGGTTCCATTTTCTGATCGCCGCGTCCTGCATGCAAGGCGGACTCACCTCGAGGGAAAACGCAACGTGAGAGCTCTCCAGATCATGAAGCGTGAGATCGTCATCGCCCTGTCCCAGATCGGTCTCAAGAAAGTTACATCCAACTACATGGGAATGAGGCTGGTTTCACCGACGATCTACGGCATGGTGAACGGCGGGTTCATCTCACCCGGCGAGTTCTGGATGTCCGATTGTCTCGAAGCCTTTATCGCCACCGGGTCAGGCGCTGTCCTCGATGTCGGCGCGAACAAGGGGGTTTGTATTCCACCCCCATTCCGAACGCGGTCGTCAAGCCCTTCAGCGCCGATGGTACTCGGGATTAACGTCCCCGGGAGAGCCGTATGGTCTGGTACGAGGGGAACTGCCGTGAGTACGATGAGGATCAGCGACGCCGACTCGGGGCCGAACCGGACCGGCCGCACCGGATCAGGTACAGGCCCCCGAGCCGTGATTGAGAGATTCACCCGCTGATGGAGAACCCTTCGTGTCCGTATCCCGCTCCGTTCTCGCACTCCTGTTGCTGCTGCTCCCGCTCCGACCCGCTACCCACCGGGCACAACCTCCGACTGATCGACAGGCTCCGGTAAACCAGCTCGATGCCGCGACCACTGAGCTGATCCTCACCTCGGGGCTCGCGGTCGGCCTCATCGGATCGTACGGGCGTTCGGCGGTATATACCGATCTGCTGGCCTGGCAGCTCGCCACGGCTGAGTTCGAAGAGCCGGTCGACGGTCTGCTGATCGGTTCCGACCCACGCGGTCGGGAACAGGCCTGGTCAGCCGCGGAAGCCGACGATGAGGGCTGGATCCAGCACCGTTCACTGCGGGGCGGCTATCTCTGGTGCGTGGTGGAATCCGAGGTCGCCCGAACGATGGTCCTGGATGTCTCGGGACACTACGTCGTCTACGTCAACGGGGAGCCGCGGGGTGGGGAGAAGTACGGCTATGACTGGGTCAGACACCCGGTCCGGCTCGAACAGGGCCGCAACACCTTCCTCTTCCGGGTCGAGCGGGGCCGACTCCGGGCCCGCCTCTTCGAACCGCCGGCGCCGCTCTTCTTTACCGATACCGACCTGACCCTGCCTGACCTGGTGATCGGGGAAGAGGGACCTGTCTGGGCGGGCCTGCGCCTCGTGAACACCACCCCTGACCGGGTGGACCAGATCGAAATCAGCTGGCAGGATGGATCAGGGCACGCGGTAACGGCCTGGACCGGAGCAGTGCCGCCGCTGATGACCCGCAAGCTGGCCGTACCGCTCAGGCTCGAACGTCCGCGGGAAGCAGGACCGGTGGAGGTCACCCTGCGTGGGCGCTGGCAGGAAGGCGGGAACTCCCATGAGATCCCTCCGCTGACCATAACCCTTCAGGCGGTGCCACCCGATGCCCATCACTCCCGCACCTTCATCAGCGATATCGACGGCAGCGTGCAGTACTTCGGCGTGTCACCCTGGACAGGGGAGGAAACGGTCGGAGAGGCAGGTAAACCGGCCCTCTTCCTCTCCGTGCACGGCGCCGGGGTTGAGGCGGTCGGGCAGGCCCGGGCCTACGATCCGAAGTCGTGGGGATGGGTCGTGGCCGCAACGGCTTCGACTGGGAGGACTGGGGCCGTCTCGATGCCCTCGAGGTGCTGGCCGAGGCCGAACGTCTCTTCGGAACCGATCCGGCCCATACCTACCTCACCGGACACTCGATGGGCGGCCACGGGACCTGGCACCTCGGCGTGCTCTATCCCGACCGGTGGGCCGCCATCGGCCCGAGCGCCGGCTGGCACAGCTTCTCCTCCTACGGCGGGGGGCCGACCTGGGAGGATCCGACCCCGGCCGAAGCCATGCTCGCCCGGGCCGGGCATGCCAGCGACACCGTCGAAATGGCCCGCAACTACCTGCATCACGGTGTCTACATCCTCCACGGTGAGGCGGACAACAACGTGCCGGTGACCCAGGCACGATTCATGCGGGAACTGCTTTCGGATTTCCACGCCGATTTCAGCTATTACGAACGCCCCGGCGCCGGCCACTGGTGGGGGGATGAGTGTGTCGACTGGCCGCCGCTGTTCGAGTTCTTCCGCTGGCACGAGCGCCCTGATGACGATACCGTGCGCCGGATCGAGTTCGTGACCCCCGATCCCGGTATCTCCGCCAGATCGCACTGGCTGACCGTTCAGACCCAGAGTGATCCGCTCGAGTTCAGCCGGGTGACGATCGAGCGTGACGAGCCGGGCACCGCCTACACCGGCACTACCGAGAACGTGGCCGTTCTCTCGCTCGAGCTGCACGCGATCGATCCCGGGGAGGCGGTCACGGTCACCCTCGACAGCAGCGTGGTGAATCTAGGCGAGGTCGATCCGGGGGATCGGATCTGGCTGGAACAGTCGGCGGGATCGTGGCAGGTGATCCCCTCGCTTCCGGCCGGTCTGAAGAACCCTGAACGCAGCGGCACCTTCAAGGATGCATTCAGGAACCGGGCGGTGCTGGTCTACGGAACCCGGGGGAACCGGAAGGAGGACGCGGCCTGCTACGCAAAGGCCCGCTTCGACGCCGAGATGTTCTGGTACCGCGGCAACGGCTCTTTCGACGTGGTCGCCGACACCGACTTCGATCCGGAGCTCGAGCCGGATCGCAACGTGGTGCTCTACGGCAACGCTGATACCAATGCCCACTGGCGGGCCCTGCTGGGTGACGGCCCGGTTCGGGTTGAACGGGGCGAGATCACAGCCGGTGACCACCGGTTCCGGGGCGAAGATCTGGGGTGTTGTTTCATCCGGCCCCGACCGGAAAGCGCAACGGCTTCGGTCGGTGCGGTGGCCTGGACCGGCAGTGCGGGATGGATCGCGGCCGGACCCGGTCAGTACTTCATCTCGGGGGCGGGCTTCCCCGACCTGCTGATCTTCTCGGCCGACATGCTTCGGGACGGTTCCGACGGCATCCGGGGGATCGGGTTTTTCGGCCCCGACTGGAGCATGGAGCGGGGCGATTTCGTCTGGAGCGGGGGCTCTGATTATTGATCCCCGGGCTCATCTGATCAGCCGGGACTGGCTGGAGGGTTATACTCAGACACCCGTATGCAAAGGAGAATTCTTTCAATGTCTTTCGATCTGAACCCCCAGGGTATGCAGGAAGCTACTCCTTACTGGACACTTAAGGATACTCTCGGGCTGGTTGTACTGTGCATCGGGGTTTTCATTGGCCTGTGGATCTTCATACAGGTATGGCATCTGATCAGCGATCCCGGATCGATGACCGCAATCCATGAGCTGATAAGGGGGGACTTTGAATTCAGCTACTACGAACCGGACGGGAATCCCGATCTGATTATCGCCAAGGAGTTCATTGCCTATCTTATAATAATCTTTCTTCTCATGGTCGCCCTGGGCGTGGCAAAGATGTTTGTCACCGGAGGCGTACATATCATGGGCGGTGACTGGCAGCGGCTTA
This sequence comes from bacterium, assembly GCA_025774205.1. GTDB lineage: Bacteria > Blakebacterota > Blakebacteria > Blakebacterales > Blakebacteraceae > Blakebacterum. The sequence goes on along the minus strand of JALGWK010000265.1, from coordinate 1,331 downwards.
TGAAGAAGAAGTTCGAAGGATTCGAGGACCGGCTGAAGGAGATCGGAGATTCGATCCGGGGTCAATTCCCCGGATAATTCAGAGTATAGGATGCCTGGCAGAGATGGTCACCCGCTGCCGTCCCAGATATATATGGTATTTCGGCGAATTATCTGGTGTATTTATGAGGAATATACCTGTTGCTGCCGGTGACTCCTTTAATTGCAGCTGCCGGGTAGTGGGAGTACTGTTCGGGGAGCCTCTAACAGGAACAATGATATGTTCGGAGATTTCTTCGGAGTATATCTGCTGGACAGGGATGTAATAACAGGGGAGCAACTCGAGGAAGCAGTCCGGCTCCAGCGCGAGAATAATATCCTGCTGGGCACGCTGGCCGTTCAGCGGGAGTACATGGATGGATCCCAGCTTGTCGAATTGCTGGAAGAGCAGCAACAGCTCGATCGAAAGCTGGGTGAGCTCGCCCTTGAGAAGGGCTATATGAACGATGAACAGTTTCAGGAGCTCATCGGAATTCAGTCGGGGAATCACCTCTCTCTGGGAGAATCCCTTGTCAGGTTGGGTTTTCTCTCCAGGGAATCGATGTTCCAGCACCTCGAAAAGTGGGGTGAGAGTACCATGCAACTGGAGCAGAAGGCCCGTGCACAACTGGAGGTCTTCCCGTTCAACGATCTCATACTCGCCGCGATAGAGCGGACCCGGATCTCTTTTTTCAGGCGGGGTTATCCTGCGCGAATAGAAGAAGTGACTTCGAGTGTTCCTGCATTAGAGGACCTCAATGTGTTCGTGGCGTCACAGCGCTCGAAAAAAGATGATTGGACTCATTATTACACACTCCTGCTTCCGAACGAATTCGTCAGGCTGCTCAGCAGCTCAGGTAATTCGGAACAAGAGGAGAAACCGGATGCCAGCATAGAGGACGCTTACGAGACCGTTCTCCAGTGGGTTTTCCTGCTGAACTTTTCGATCTGCAGGTCGATTAAGAAGGAGGGGGGACCCAGGATCAAACACGGTCCCATTCAATCAACTCTGCCCGAACATGCGGAGATCGTGTCGGTCAGGCTGAATACGCTTGTGGCTCCATTCTATATGCTCTACCTAATCTCGTAGCGTTTTCAGGAGCAACTGTTGGTTCTTTTTTTGCTCCCTGTGGAGAGATCCGCGGGGGGATTTCTCTTTCTGGCCCTCTGCATAGTGATCCGCTGAATGCTCGGGTGACGATCCTGCTGTAAACCAATCCGCAGTTGTCCCGTTCTACCCGGTAAGGGGAAGAGAGCGTGAGCCATCCCGGGACGGCCCGATACATGAGGCCGTTCGCTGGAGGCCCGTAATGT
>JALGWK010000264.1 GCA_025774205.1 bacterium | reverse complement strand
GGCAATGCTGGAAGCGTTCTCCAGCGCGATGCGCGAGACCTTGGTCGGATCGAGAACACCGTTCTCCACCAGGTTCTCGTACTCCTCGGTGCGGGCGTTGAACCCTTCATCCTGTTTCATTTCGAGGATCCTCTGCACCACGATCGAGCCCTCATGACCGGCGTTCTCGGCAATCTGGCGGGTCGGCTCGGTGAGCGCCCGCTTGACGATCCGTCCAGACTGCGCAGGAAAGCGACTCCGCCGCCGGGAATGATCCCCTCTTCCACCGCCGCGCGGGTGGCATGGAGAGCGTCTTCGACGCGGGCCTTCTTCTCCTTCATCTCGGTCTCGGTGGCGGCGCCGACATTGATCACCGCTACCCCACCAGCCAGCTTGGCCAGGCGCTCCTGGAGCTTCTCCTGGTCGTAATCGCTGGAGGTATCCTCGATCTGCTTCTTGATCTGGTTGATCCGGCCCTTGATCTCGTCCTTGGTACCTCCCCCTTCGACGATGGTGGTGTTCTCCTTCGTCAGGGTGACGGTCTTGGCGTTGCCGAGGTCGCCGGTGGTGGCGTTCTCGAGCTTCAGACCGGTCTCTTCGCTGATGACGCGGGCGCCGGTGAGGATGGCGATGTCCTCGAGCATGGCCTTCCGCCGGTCACCGAAACCGGGCGCCTTGACCGCGGCCACCTTGAGGGTACCACGGATCTTGTTCACCACCAGGGTCGCCAGGGCTTCGCCCTCGACGTCCTCGGCGATGATGATCAGCGGTTTGCCCATCTGGGCGACCTTCTCCAGGATCGGGAGGAGGTCCTTCATCGCGCTGATCTTCTTGTCGAACACGAGGATCATGGGCTCTTCCATCGCCGTTTCCATGCTGTCGGGATCGGTGATGAAGTAGGGGCTGAGATAGCCGCGGTCGAACTGCATACCTTCGACCACCTCGAGGTGGGTGTCGATCGACTTGGCTTCTTCGACGGTGATGACGCCATCCTTGCCGACCTTCTCCATTGCCTGGGAGATGAGGTCACCAATGTCGGAGTCGTTGTTCGCAGAGATCGAAGCCACCTGGGCGATCTCCTGCGCGGTCGTCAGATCCTTGGACATCTTGTCGAGTTCACCGACCACCGCCTTGACGGCGGTATCGATACCCCGCTTGAGATCCATCGGATTGGAACCGGCCGTGACGTTCCGAAGTCCCTGTCCATAGATGGCCTGGGCCAGCAGGGTCGCGGTGGTGGTCCCGTCACCGGCGATGTCGCTCGTCTTCGAGGCGACTTCCTTCAGCATCTGGGCACCCATGTTCTCGAACGGGTCTTCCAGTTCGATCTCCTTCGCCACCGTCACACCATCCTTGGTGATCGTAGGGGAGCCGAACTTCTTGTCCAGCACAACGTTGCGCCCCTTCGGACCGAGAGTGACCCTGACGGCGTTAGCCAGTTTATCCACGCCCTGCTTGAGCATGTCCCTGGCCTTCACGTCGTATTCAATGATCTTGGCCTCAGATCCGAGTTTCTACCTGTCGAATCGAGCTCGGATTGGTTGTGCCTCAGATGATGGCGAGGATGTCGCTCTCGCGCATGATCAGGAAATCATCGACGTCGATGCGTACTTCACTGCCCGTCCACTTGCCGTAGAGGATCTTGTCGCCGGCATTGACTTCCATCGGCTTACGCGAACCGTCATCGGCCAGGGCGCCCGGTCCGACCGCGACCACCTCACCCTGCTGGGGCTTCTCTTTGGCGGTATCGGGAATGATGATCCCGCCGATTTCCTGGATATCCTCGTCAAGAGGCTTGACTACCACCCGGTCAGCGAGCGGTTTCACTTTGAGAGCCATACCCTCTCCTCCTTGCTCGGAATGAGCAGTGTTTTCGTGCTGTCGCAACCGGTCAGGGACCGGAGCGACCTCTGTTTCGTGAACCAAACTCCAATAAGCTCCCGCCTGGCTGGCGAGAGCAGTTGTTAGCACTCACCTCAAGTGAGTGCTAACAACAGAATTGAATATAGACAAAGGCATTGTGAAGGCAAGGGGAATTGGAGCCGACGCCAGGATCAGGCGCTCTCGACCCGTTCATGGATCAGGCGCAGACCCTCCAGGGTCAGGAGCGGATCGAGGGTCCCCCGTTCGGGGAAGTCGGTCTCGAAGAGTGAGGCCAGCCCGCCGGTGAAGATGATCGCCGGCCCGATCTCCAGTTCGGCGGCAATGCTCGCGATCATGCCGTCGATCATCGCGAGGGTGCCCAGGTAAATGCCGGAACGGAGGCTCGATTGGGTGGTGGAACCGACGACCCGCTCGGGGGGCCTGATGTCCACCCTGGCGAGCCGGGCAGCGCGCTTGAAGAGTTCCTCGGAGCCGGTCAGCACTCCCGGCGCGATGACACCGCCCAGGTAGGTGCCCCCTCCATCGATCACGTCGAAGGTCGTCGCGGTGCCCATGTCCACGACGATCGCCGGGAGGGTATACCGGTGGCCGACCGCGACCGCGTTCGCCAGCCGGTCAGCGCCCGCCGCCTCCGGCGGTTCAACAGCGATACCGATCCCCAGGTCGAGATCGCAGGTGACGATGAGCGGTTTGAATCCGAACCGCCTGACACACACCTCGTGCACCACTTCAGTCAGCGAGGGAACGACCGAGGCCACCACCATCGCGTCGATTTCATCAAGGGTTATCCCGGCGTCTTCCAGGAAGGGCCGGAACACCATCCACAGTTCATCCCCGGTCACATCAGTGGCGGTCGCGGTACGCCAGTGCGCCTTCAATTCCTCACCCGCGAAGAGCGCCAGGACGGTATGTGTGTTGCCGATATCGACTGCGATCAACATCAGGTTCTCCCGATCAGGTAGAGGTGATCAGTTCTCCCGTTACGATCCTGCGGCCTCCATCCAGTTCCAGGAAGCCCTCCCCGGTCAGCCCGGTGCAGATTCCGGAGATCTCTCCCCCGGCAGTGCGGACTGATACCGTCTCACCAAGATAGGCCATGTGGGCCATGACCTCGCTGGCGAATCCGGGTGGTCGGTCCTCCCGTTCGCGGGTCCCGTTCCCCTCCCCGGTTGCCGCTCCGGTCTCGCCAATTTTGCCGACCTCGCCGATCCTGCCGATCTCACCGACGAGATGCCGAATCTCCCACAGATAATCGGCCATGAAGCGGTCGCCGTCCACCTCTCTGCCGGCACATTCACTCAGGGTACCGCCCCGTTCCCGGACTTCGGTCGGTACCTCGCATCCCGACCAGTCGACATTCACCCCGGTTCCCAGGATGATGCCGCCGATGACATCCTTTCGCGAGGCCATCTCGGCCAGCACCCCGGCGACTTTACGACCGTCGCACTCCAGGTCGTTGGGCCACTTGATCGTGAGGGTCGCCCCTAGCAACCGTGCGGACCTTACCAGTGCCAACGCCGCGGCCAGGGTGATCCATCCCACCCGATCCGGGGCGATCCCCGGCTCGAGCAGGAGGGAGCAGTATCTCCCCCCGCCAGGGGGAGAGAACCACGAGCGGCCATGCCGTCCCCGCCCGGCAGTCTGTTCATCTGCCAGGACGATCGTCCCGGGGGAACCGCCCTGCTCCGCGATCCCGCGCAGGGTCACATTCGTCGACGGCGTGCTCCGCAGATAGTGGAACGTTGAACCGGGCAAGGATAATCCTGCCGGCGCCGCCTTTCCGGAGTTGATCTCCAACCCTGCCGGCGCCGCCTCTCCATCTACCCTTCCGGCTGTGCCTTCGGCCATCCCTCCGGTCGTCTTTCGCGACCGCTCGAGCATTGCCAGGAAAGCTGCCGTCCAGGCATCCCGGTCGGCGTCCCGGTCCATCAGTCGTGTCGGCGGGTTATCCCGGTCGGTTCCCATCATCGTTCAGTGCAGCAGGAGGGAGAGATCGATCGATCTCACCGAATGGGTGAGGGCACCGACACTGATAAAGTCGACGCCGGTCTCCGCCACCGTCCTGACGTTTTTCAGGTTCATGCCGCCGGACGCCTCGAGTTCCACCTCGGGCCGGTCGGAGCCACGGACCCATTTCACAACCTTTGCCATCGATGCGGGATCCATGTTGTCGAGCAGGAGACGGTCGGCGCCCGCGGCCACCGCCTCACGGGCCTGAGCCTCATCACCGACCTCGGCCACGATGAGGTATCTCGATTCCTTACCGTCGAGTCCCTGGTGGACCCGCTCCAGGGCCTCGGCGATACCGCCGGCCGCCTGGGCATGGTTTTCCTTGATCAGGATGCCATCCCAGAGCCCCATCCGGTGGTTTGCCCCGCCCCCCATCCTGACCGCATACTTCTCCAGTTCACGCAGGCCGGGAGTGGTCTTCCGGGTATCAAGGATGGTCACCCCGGTGTCGGCGACCGCCTCGACATACCGACCCGCCTCGGTCGCGATCCCGCACAGTCTCTGCAGGAAGTTGAGTGCCAGACGCTCACCGACCAGGATCGATCGGGTCGGTCCTGCGACGGTGGCCACGATCCCCCCCTCGCTGAAGGGCTCCCCCTCCCCCATGCGGGCCTCAACAGTCACGTTCGGGTCGACCTGGAAGAAGACCTGGTCGACCACCGGCATACCGGCCATGATCCCGGCCTCACGCGCCAGGATGATCCCTTCGCTCTCAGACCGGGGATCGAGGGTCAGTTCACTGGTGATATCACCTGATCCCACGTCTTCCTCGAGCGCGATCTGGACGATCCGGCCGAGAGTCACAGTATCGATCATCCTTCATCTCCCAGGTTATCGCTGGTACCGGCTACCTGGTTATCGCTGGCACCGGCCCCGCTCTCACCCTGTTCATTCCGCCTGGCGTCGGCGCGGTACTTCGTCAGCTCATCCCGCAGAACGGTCGCTTTCTCGAAGGCGAGATCCACCGCGTAGACGAGCATCTGATGTTCCACTGCCACCTCCCACCCCTCACCGGAGAGCCCCGCGAAGGGCGCCAGGAGCGTTTCCGGTTCCAGTTCCTCCGGTCCGGCCAGTCTCTGCGGATCGAGAACGTCTGCCAGAGAAGTGCTCGCCATGACCTCTGCCCGTGTCTTGGTGATGGTCTCAGGCACGATCCCGTGTTCCTCGTTCCAGGCCTGCTGGATCTCCCGGCGGCGGTCGACCTCTCCGATCGCCCGCTCCATCGATCCAGTCACCCGGTCAGCATACATGATGATCAGCCCGTTGGCGTTGCGCGCCGCGCGCCCCATGGTCTGGATCAGGCTTGTCTGGCTCCGCAGGAAGCCCTCCTTGTCGGCGTCGAGT
>JALGWK010000026.1 GCA_025774205.1 bacterium | reverse complement strand
TTCCACGTAAGTCAGATCAGGGTGCGCCACCGTGAAGGTGTTGCTGATCATCGTCCACGGGGTGGTGGTCCAGACCAGGAGACTGCGCGACATCCCGTCAGGTTTGTCGGCGAAGAGTTCTGCCGAAGCCTCATCCTCCCGGACGGGGAATCGGACATGGATGGACGGATCCTCGGCGTCGCGGTACCCCAGTGAGACCTCATGACTCGAGAGGGGCGTGCCGCATCTCGGACAGTACGGAGTGATACGGTGGCCGCGATAGATCAGGTCCTTCTGGAAGAACCGGGAGAGTATCCACCAGACGCTTTCGATGTATTCGGGCGTGTACGTGAAATAGGGATCGTCCAGGTCGAGCCAGAACGCTATCCGTTCAGTGAGGCGCCGCCAGTCCTCCTCGTATCGACTGACCGAGGCGCGGCACTTCTCGTTGAACTCGGCGATTCCGTATTCTTCGATCTCCGCCTTGTGGTTCAGACCGAGCTGTTTCTCGACTTCGATTTCGACCGGCAGACCATGGGTGTCCCAGCCCGCCTTGCGGAGAACCCGATAGCCTTCCATCGTCTTCAGGCGGCAGATCAGATCCTTGAAGGTCCGGCTTTGAACATGATGGACACCGGGTAGACCGTTCGCGGTCGGCGGTCCCTCGAAGAAGACGTAATCGGGGGCGCCTTCCCGCAATTCGAGGGTTTTCTCGAATATGGCGCGCTCCCGCCACCATTCAAGGATCTTCTCCTCCCGTGCCGGTGAGTGGTTCAGGTCCTCTACGGTTTTGAACGGTGGATTCTCTTTTCGATCGGTCGTACTCATCAGCGTTTCGATTCAGGTTCTCGGATATTCAGACTTCCATTATCAGTTTCTTCACGAGACGGGCCAGAAGCGGCCCCGCTCCCTCCACGTCCCTGCCCTCCTCTACTCCCGATCCGGACCGTGATACATGACCGGGATCGGTGACAGCCAGGAGGGCCGTAACCTCCATGCCCAGGTGGACGGCGGCCGTGACTTCGTGTACCACACCTGCTCCCACCACGTCGGCGCCGAGTGAACGAAGGCGCGCTCGCTCCCCCTCGGGCAACGATCCCGGAGCGTTCACCTCGGCCAGGATGACCTCGTGAAGGGGGATACGTTCAGCAATAGCGGACGATCTGGCAAGTCCGTTCAGACGGGGACTGTAAGCGGCCGTCATGTTCGGGAACCGGGGACCGAGTCGATCATCGTTCGGTCCGATCAACGGATTGTCACCGGTCAGGTTCAGGTGATCGGTTACCAGCGCCACGCCGCCCGGTTCCAGATGGTCAGCAAGCCTCCCGGTCCGGCCGCAGACGATCACGACCGGTACTCCGATCATATGCAGCAGCCGCAGCGGGAAGGCAGCCTCCGCGGCGACCGAATCCTCCGCCCCGATCGCGATCGCGTGCGCGGCCGCCACCGGTCTGCCGGCCAGGACACCGAGGGTGAGTCCGCTCCCCGGCGGTGCCGCGGGGGCGTGGGGAACATCCCGCCACGGAACGAATCGTTCCGCTTCGATCGTCTCGATCGGATTCAGCAGCCCCCCGGCAACCACGATGCCCGCAACGGGCGCGCCGGCGGTCGGCCCCAGAGCGGCAACCGCTTCCCCGAGCTGGTCATAGAGGTCGGACATCGGGATATATCGGGATCGAGATATTCTCAGTCCTCAAGAGTGACGTCTTCGCTGGAATCAGGGTCGGGATCACCATCAAGGTCGAGCGGTCCGTCCGGTTCGCGTTCCTCGTCAGGTTCATTCTCATGCCAGCTCTGAAAGGCGGTATCGAGTGTCTCTTTGATCTCGATCCCGCCCTCCTCCGCGGCCGGCCCCCCGTCACTCCCGCCCTCTGCTTCGACCTCGATGACAGGCACACCCGATTCACCGGCCACGGCTACCCGTTCCCGGGCCGCCGCGGTGAGTTGCTCCAGGCGCTCCTCGAACATATCGAGGGTGCCGTCAGGCGCCTCCTCTTCCATCTCCGCCAGTTTGAGCATGTCGAGCTGGGCCTGGACCAGCATCTTGAGGCGGGTCACGTAGGAATCCCGCATGGCTCTCAGCTTGGCCAGTTCCTTCTTGATGTCCCTGATCGATCGATGGGCGTCCTCGATCCAGTGCCCGGCCCTGACCTCCGCCTCTTTCAGGATGATATCAGCCTCCCTGTGAGAGGCTTCACGCTTCTCCTCGGCCGCCTGCTGGACCGTGATCAGGGTCTCCCGCATGGTGGCTTCCATCTGCTGGTATTCGGTCAGTCGTTCCTTCAGCGACGCGGCTTCGGTCTTCGCCTGGTGGGCCGAACTGATCAGTTCCTCCATCTCTTCGGAGACCATGGTCATGAAGGTGTCGACCTCATCCATGTCATAGCCCCGCATGGTCCTGCGGAACTCCTGTTTCCGAATGTCTATCGGGGTTATCCGCACTGTCGAGTCCTCCTTTGAGATGGTCCGCGGACGGCTATCTCATCCGCAGTCCGACGTCGATCAGACTCTGGAAAATCGCGCCGTTCAGGAACCAGAGAACGATGATGACGAGAGCCGGTGTCAGATCGATTCCGGTGCTCCACAGCGCCCTCGGCATGACCTTCCTGATCCGTTCATAGACGGGATCGGTGATCCCCCGGAGGAACTTGACCGCCGGGTGCCACGGGTGGACCGGGAACCAGGTGATGACGGCCGAGGCGATTACCGCCAGCATATACAGGGTGGTCACGGTCTTCAGGAGACTGCCGGTCGCCACCAGAATGTTTGCGAGCACGATCACGAGTTCACCCTCTCCGGCCGAAGAGCACCGAACCCAGGCGCACCACGGTAGCGCCTTCGGCTACGGCCCATTCGAAATCATCACTCATACCCATGGAGAGTTCGCTCATCTCCACGCCGGGAACATCCCATTCCCGGGCTTCTTCAAGCAAGCGGCGCAGTCTGACAAAAGCCGGTCGGACTATTCTTTCCCTGGAATCGTAGGGAGCAATGGTCATCAGACCTCGTATCGCAAGCCGATCGAATCCCGAAACGGCCTCCAGGAGAGGCTCCAGTTCATCGGGAATCACTCCGAATTTACTCTCTTCACCGGAGGTATTCACCTCCAGGAAGACCGGGATGCTCCGGTCTTCGATTTCCGCCCGCTGCTGGAGCGCATTCGCGATCCGGACCGAGTCGACGCTCTGCACGACATCAAACCACCGGGCCGCGTACCGCGCCTTGTTCGTCTGGAGGTGTCCGATCAGATGCCAGGTCGCCTTCTCGCGCCCCAGTTCCTCAATCTTGCGGCATCCCTCCTGGATCCGGTTCTCACCGATCCCGTCCAGACCGGCATCGATCGCGGCGGTGACCAGGGCGGTCGGCAGGGTTTTGGTCACGCCGACAATGCTGACCTCTGAGGGATCCCGCCCCGCATCATCGGCGGCCCGTACGATCCGGCTCCTGACCTCTTCGAGGCGTTCCGGGATCCCGGCTATCCGTGTTTCGAGATCCACCCGTCAGAACTCCAGCCCGGTGTCATTGGCCAGATCGAGCAGCCCCAGGAACATCAGCTTCGCCACATCCTCCATGATCTCGGGGGTCAGGGTCCCGATCGTGTCATCGGGATGATGGTAGGACGTCCTGATACCCGGGACCCGGCCGGAGGTGCCGAAACTCATGGTCCGGAATCCGGCCCGGTTGAAGATGACCGAGTCGCTCCTCGGGCGGCCGACCGATGACCGGGAGGCCGACATCCGGAAGGCGCGATGCAGGAGATCACTGTTCACCGCCTCGAAATGCCGTGCGATCCCCGGATATGTCTCTCCCCCTCCGACCGAGAGTCCGGTGCCGTGGCCGACCATGTCGAGGTTGAAGTAGACCACTGTCTTCTCCAGGGGGAAGCGGGGATTCGCGCAGTAGTGGTAACTGCCCAGGAGACCGCACTCCTCGCCCCCGATGAAGATGAACATGATCGAGCGTTTCGGCTTCACCGGAGAGGCCGCCAGGGCGCGGGCGGCCGCGAGCATGTCGGCGCATCCGGAGGCGTTGTCGAGCGCTCCCGGAATCACCTGGCCCAGGTCCCCGACCCCGTCGAGATGTCCGCCCACCAGGATGACCTCATCCTGCAACGAGGGATCGGAACCCCTGATGAGACCGATGACATTGCACGATCTGGAATCGGGGTGACGTCGGATCGACGCCGTGATGGTGTGGTCCCGGCCGGTCCCGAAGAAGAGATGATCGGTCACGTGCTGATCGATATGGCAGTAGACGAGCTCCTCGTTGAAGGAGGTGTTGGGATTGGCGATCTTGCTGTTATAGAGGAGACCCGCGGCGCCGTGCCGGCGGGCATTGTCCAGTTTTAACTGGTGGTAACTGTAGGGGACCCACTTCACGAACTCGTCATCCTCACCCTGGAAGGGAACTCCGGAATCGATCACCACGATCTTGCCCTGAATATCGAGACCGGCGTAATCGTCGTACCCCAGTTCGGGAGCCGTGATACCGTATCCGACGTAGACCACTTCACCGGTGACGGTCCCGGCATCCGAATTCGATCCGGGAAAGTAGTCCTCGGGGAAGGAATATCCGATGGTCAGTTCCTCTCCCTCCTGCTCCATCCGAACTGAAAGAGCGCCGGAATCGAAGACCTCGCTGTGGGGATTGTCGAACATCTGGAAGAACGTGCCGTCATCCCCGTACGGCTCGAGTCCCCACTCCTTGAGCCGGGAGGCCACCCACTCCGCAACCGCCATGTACTCCGGACTTCCCGAGAGTCGACCGCCGTATTTTTCATCACTCAGCTCGGCGGCATAGGCCAGGAGATCGTGGCTCGAGATGGAGTGGTAGACCTGCATGAGTTCGGAGGAACGGGTAATCGACTGAGTCTGGGCAGCAGCCTGCGAGGAGGCGGCACCGAGAGCAATCAGGCATCCGAGGAGCAGAACGGTTCTCTTCATGGCGGCTCGATTACATGAGGGTGAGATGTTGATCGGTGTAGTGTATCCCCCGGCGGGGTACTTCGAAACCCGGAATCAGCCGAAGAAGGGCAGTCCGGCTATACGGCAGGCTCCCCGGCGATAGCCATCCGGGAAGAGTTCCCGGAATTCCTCCAGGTCGAAATCATTCTCTCTGCAGGTTTCGATGATGGTGGGGATATTCTTCGTCCTGGCGAAGTAGGTCCGCAGGTATGCGATGATCTCCAGATGTCTTTCGGTGAGGCCCTGCGTCAGTTGCCACTCACGGATGATCAGATGAGCGAACCGCTCGTTCCACTGGCCGAAGTCCTCCAGGAATCCGCGGGGGGTGAGCTTGAACTCTTCCTGCAGGAGGGTGGAAGTCTCATAGGTCAACCAGATGTTCGTCTGGTACATGAAATCGTAATTGATCCCGGCGATCCTGCAGGCCCCCCGGTGATAGCCGGTCGGAAAGAGAAACCTCAGGTCGCCGAGCCTGAGTTTGTTGTCAGCACAGGCAAGTACCACCACCGGAACCGTTTCCTCTTCCAGGAACTGCTTCCTGAGATAGTGGATGAAACTCCACTGTTCATCGGTAAGACCACCGTAAATACCCTGCATCATGGCCATACCTTCGGCAAACACCTCATCCCACTGATCGGATGGATCAAGAAATCCGTGGTTGTCCAGGGTGAAGGTGGTATCGCCGAAGGTCACCGATTCCGGATCGTAATCTAACTCACGATCTGCACCAGTTCTAGGGGGTCAGGTCAGCACTATTCGCCGACCACGACCGCGGCTATCTCCCTTCGGCGTGAGCGGTTGTCGAAGTTGAAAACGGTAATCTGCTGCCACGTTCCCAGATAGAGTTCGCCGTTGATGACCGGGACCGACAGACTTGTCTTGAGCAGAGCACTGCGCACATGTGAGAAGCCATTGCCGTCGCCCCACTTGAGGTTGTGCATGTACTCCCCGTCGGCGGGAGCGAGTTGTTCGACCGCCCGCCACAGGTCCTTCAGGGCGCCCGATTCATATTCGATCGTCGTGACGCCCCCGGTCGATCCGGCCATCCCCACCGTGACCAGACCGGTCGTGACGCCCGATTCGGTTACCACCTCGCGTACGGTCTCCGTCACATCCTCATGACCGCACTCGGATCCCAGCTCAACCATCCAGCGACGGAAATGCGCACTCATCGAAATACTTCCTTTCACAATCAGGGCCGCGCGTCCCGATCCGCGCTTCTTCCATATACGAGAGCAGCAGTCATAATGATGCTCTTGAGTGGCGCCCGATCCGGGCTTACTTTCAGGGGTATGAAAAAGACAATCCCAGAAGACAATCCGTACCGGATGGACGTACCGACCCGCCGTGACCAGCTCTCCGGCGAGGGGGTGAAATGGTTCGACCGGGCATCGTGGCTGGCCGGCAGGACCCTTCAGATCCCGGCCTCGGAGAGAACCGTCTACCAGAAGGACCTTGATGAGTTATGGGCCGCGGTAGATCTCTACGAGGATGGCCGGGACGGATCGGTGGACACCGCCCGGATCGACCGGATCTTCACCTCGGCGTTCAAGCGCTGGTCGGAGTACCTGGGCGAGGAGATCCCTTCCGGGATCAGGTAGCCTTCCCGGACGGATCGGTCATCGCTTCAGCCACCTCGACCGGCAGGTCGAGGTCGAGCGTTTCCATTATCCCGAGGATCGCATTCCCGATCTCGCTGTCGGGTGTCGAGGCGCCCGCGGTTATCCCGATCTGAAGCGGTCCCTCCTTCAGCCAGTCATACCTGGCAACAGGGTCCTTTTCCCCCACCGGCTTGTACCTGATCTCGTTGCCCGGCAGGATCCCCCGGGCACTCTCGATGTGATAGGTCATGACTCGGGTGGCGGCGATCCTGGAAAGGTTGTTGGTGTTGCTTGAATTGTACCCGCCGATGACCAGCATCAGATCGAGCGGCGCTTCGAGCAGTTCCAGGATGGCATCCTGCCGTTCCTGGGTGGCGGTACAGATGGTCTCGAAGTTCCGGAAATGCTCAGCCAGATGCTCCGCACCATATCGGTCGCGTATCGCCTTCAGAAGCGTGTCGGCCACCTGCAGCGATTCACTTTTCAGCATCGTGGTCTGATTCGCGAGCCCGATCCGCTCGAGGTGGACGTCGGGATCGAAGCCGGGCGAGATGGCCTGATCGAACTGTTCGAGGAACCGTTCCCTTCCCGGACCGCCGTTGCGGATCTGATCATAGACCATTTCCGTCTCAGTCAGGTTCCGGACGATCAGGTAGTGCCCGCCCTCGGCGATTGCCCGACTGGCGGTGGCCATGGTCTCCTCGTGGTAGAACTTGCCGTGGATGAGCGAGGTGAATCCGTCCCGGGCATACTGCTCGACATTCTTCCAGACCAGGATCACCGACCCGCAGGTCGTGTCGACCAGGGTGCAGCCGATCCGGTTCATGCGCTCCATATCCTCCAGGGGAATCCCGAAGGCAGGCAGGATCACGACATCCTCCTTCTCGACCGCCTTGTACCCGTTGTCTTTGGAGTACCTGCCGAAGAGGAAGCCGATACCCATCTCAAGCATCTTCTCGTTCACATGGGGATTGTGGATGATCTCGCCGATCAGCCAGACCCTCCGGTCGGGGAAGCGGAGGCGGGTCTCGTAGGCAAAATCCACTGCCCGGTCCACGCCGTAGCAGAATCCGAATTCCCTGGCCAGCCGGATGGTGAGATCGCCCGCCACCAGGATATGGCCGTGGGCGCAGATCCAGTCCACGAGAGCATTGCGGTAGTGCGCCTCGAGTTCGGGTTCCACTTCCTGGCGCAGTCCGAACCCCCGGCGATGGTAATCCCTGTTCTCCGTCTCACTCATCGTCGACCAACCTCCCCTGCACACGATGACACATCCTCCCGACGTTCAATAATAGGGACCTGCAACCCTTCCCACCCAGGATAAAGCAACCCGCTCAACCATTGAACCGTGCCACAGTTGACACCCATCAGCGTGAAGCATAGGGTCATGTTCCGTAACAAGTGTCAGCACCGAGAGTGACACCGTACTTGACCGGCAAGGCGTGGCGACGAGGCATAGCGGTGGCTATGGTGAGGAGGCGCAACGCAGGCGGTCGGGATACGGCGCCGCTCGAATGCGACGGTTGTTGCGTGACATGGCGCTTAGGTCAAAAATCCACCCGCCAGAAATTCAATCATGAAGGAGGATCATCCCATGCCGAGACCCGTGACCCATCGGGATCGGCCACTGTTCCCGAGAGCGGTACGCCTGCTGCTGCCGGCTCTCGCCGTCGTGATCCTGTTACCCCTCTCTGATGTTTCGGCCCAGTACGAAGGCCGGGTCTACGCCGTCACCGGCGCGCGGCTCGTGACCGGTACCGGTCCGATCATCGAGAGCGGGACCATCGTCCTGCGAGGCGGCCTCATCGAGGCCCTCGGGGCGAACATCAGCCCTCCCGCCGACGCGGTACTCGTCGACGGGGAGGGATTGACGGTCTATCCGGGATTCATCGACGCCTACTCCCAGGCCGGGCTGGCACTGCCAGACCGCCAGGAGAGGGAACACGCCGGCAATATCGCCAGCAGACTGGCGACCGATCATTTCGACCCCGCCTCTGACGACCTCGCCGCCTACCGGCAACAGGGGCTGACCACGGCTCTGGTTGCCCGAAGTGACGGTGTCTTCGGCGGCCAGGCAGTTCTGATAAACCTGATGGGCGGGGATGTCCCCTCGATGACCGTCAGGGCCCCGGTGGTTCAGGTCATGGGCTACGAGGGACAGGGGGATTACCCCGGCACCCTGATGGCGGTCGTGGCCTGGCAGCGTCAGACGCTGATCGACGCCTCGTATCACAACCTCCTCCTGACCCGCTACAGTCGGGAGCCCCGCTCGATGGCCCGGCCACCGGCCGATCCCGACCTGGAGGCACTCATCCCGGTGGCGAAGGGCGAGGCACCGGTGCTCGGCATCGTCCATCTCGAGAACGACTTCAAGCGTCTGCGGAGCCTGGTGGCCGAATACAGTCTCAGCTACTGGATCGCCGGCGCCGAAGAGGCCTTCCGCGTCCCCGACCTCATCGAGGCGGCGGGAGTGCCGATCCTCGTCTCCCTCAACTTCCCCTCCATCAACCAGGTTACCGGCTACTGGTTCGACCGGGCCTACCGGAACCTCGACGAGGCGGAGACGGAGGCGCTCGATGAGCGTGACGAAACGGCCGTTCATTCCAACGCCGCGGTCGTCTACGGAACCGGTGTGCCCTTCGCGCTCGGTACCGGCGGCATGCGGAGTGTCGACAGCTTCCTGAAGAACCTGCGGACCTCGGTTGAAGCCGGACTGCCGGCCGGAGAGGCGCTGAAGGCGCTGACCGTCAATCCCGCCTCGATCTTCGGGGTGTCCGACATGCTCGGCACGCTCGAACCGGGCAAGATCGCCAACCTCACGGTCACCAGCGGAGACGTCTTTACCGACGAAGAAGCCTGGATCGCCCATGTCTTCATCGACGGGCGCAAGGAGACCTTCGAGGCGCCGAAACCACGCGCGACCGGCGGCGGCGGGGCGGTTGGTGGAGAGTGGACGGTCAGCGTCTCGATGATGGGTGAGGCGGCCGAAGGTGATCTGATCCTCGATCAGACCGGTGATCAGGTAACCGGAGAACTCACCATCGCAGGTCTGACGATCGAGTTCGAAGGGTCCTTCAGTGGTGGAGAACTGAACCTGAAGGGTTCGATCCCCGACCTGGGAGCGGTCACCCTCACTGCGACCGTCGAGGGTGACAAGATGAGCGGATCGCTCGGGCTCGGCACGACGGGCAGCGCAGAATTGACAGGTATGCGGAAACCGGATGCAGGAACCGGTGAAGGGAGGGTGGAACGATGACTGTCACCAGACTGAAGGTTCGCCCATTCTCTGCTCTCCTGGTCACGATCCTCTGCCTGATCGTCGTCTGGCCGCAGACGATCATGGCCCAGGATCTCTTCATCAGGGGCGGAACCGTTCTGACGATCACCGAAGGCAACCTGACCGACACCGATGTCTACATCAAGGACGGCAGGATCGCCGGGATCGGTCAGAACCTCGAGGCTCCCGAGGGGGTCAGGGTGATCGATGCCCGCGGCCTGTTCGTGATGCCGGGGATCCTCGATGACCACTCCCACATGGGGGTCGACCGCGGGATCAATGAAGGATCGAGATCGGTGGTGCCGGAGGTGAGCATCGCCGACGTGATCAAACACGACGACCCTGCCTTCTTCACTGCCCTGGCCGGCGGGATCACGACCATCCACACCATGCACGGTTCGGCCAACTCGATCGGCGGACAGAATGAGACGATCAAGCTGAAGTGGGGACGACCGTGGGAGGAACTGGTGATCAAGAACGCACCGGGGACGCTCAAGTTCGCCCTCGGCGAGAACGTGCGCCGCTCCTCCTCCGACGATCCCACCCGCTATCCCCGCAGTCGCTCCGGCGTCGCCGAGGTGATGCGGGAATCGTTCCAGCTGGCACAGAACTACATCGATGACTGGGATGATTATCAGGCGGAGAAGGCGGCCTGGGACCGCGCCAACCGCCGCAATCGGGGCTTCGCTCCCCTCCCCCCGAAGCGCGACCTGCAGCTGGAGGTGATGGCCAAGGCCCTGAGGGGTGAGCTCATCATCCGGTGTCACGCCTACCGGGCCGATGAGATGGCGATGATGATGGAGGTCTGCAACGAGTTCGGTGTCCCCGCCGGGGTCTTCGAGCACGCCCTCGACGGCTACAAGATCGCGCCCGAACTGGCCCGCAACGGCTGGGCGACGAGCGTCTTCGCCGACAGCTGGGGTTACAAGATCGAGGCCTACGAGGCGATCCCCTACAAGATGCAGATCCACTACGAGCACGGGGTCCGGACCTCGATCAACTCCGACTCCGCCGAACGGGTCCGCCGGCTCTTCCAGGAAGCGGCCCGCGGAGTGAAGTACGGCGGCGTGCCGGAGAACGAGTGCCTGAAGATGATCACCATCAACGCCGCCCTGAACCTCGGTATCGACAGTTGGGTAGGCAGCATCGAACTCGGCAAGGATGGCGACATCGCCATCTTCAGCCACTACCCCCTGCACACTGCGGCCCGCTGCGAGATGACGATCATCGAGGGTGAGATCTACTTCGATCGCAGTGCGACGGATGTCGCCGCCGACTGGGTCATCGACCCCGACGGCGGTGACCGGAACAGACCATGAACCCCGGAACGGAAGGAGACGTGACCATGAGAACACGCATGACACGACGCGCCGCCGGGGCGATTGCTCTGGCGATGATTATCACGCTCCCCGCGCTCGCGGGGGCGCAGCAGAACGACTGGGCGATCACCGGCGGAACGGTGGTGACCGTCTCCGGTCGGACGATCCCCAACGGGACGGTCCTCATCAGGGACGGGCTTATCGCGGCCGTCGGCACGAACGTCCAGATACCCTCGGGTGTGGAGCGATTCGACGCTTCGGGGCTGTTCGTCTATCCCGGCCTGATCGATGCCGGTACCGGTCTCGGTCTGCAGGAAGCGGGCGGAATGGCCGGGCCGGTGGACAACTTCGAGCTCGGTCCCTACAACCCGCATATCGAGGCGTACATCGGAGTGGATCAGAACAGCGAGATACTCGGTTGCCAGCGGGTGGGCGGTTTCACCTCGGTAGTGACCGGTCTGAACGGACGGGGCGAACCGATCCCCGGCTGGGACAGCCTGATCAACCTGTGGGGCTGGACACCGCAGGCAATGGCGGTCGAGAAGCGGATCGGCCTGAGGGTGAACTGGGCCGGGAACCGCGCCGAGGACCTGAAAGCCTACTTCATGGAGGGGAAGGCATACGCGACCAGGGCGGAGATGGCCGAACGGGGTGAACTGGCCGACTTCGAATGGGACATCCGCATGGAGGGTCTCATCCCGGTCGTCACCGGTGAGCTGCCCGTCATCTTCGAAGCGCGCGGTGAGGATGACATCAAGGAGGCAGTGGAGTTCGCCGAGGAACTCGGGCTGAAGTACGTGATCCGCGGCGGTCTCGACGCCTGGAAGATCACCGACTTCCTGGTCGAGCACGACGTGAAGCTCCTCTTCAGCGGCATCCACGCCACCCCGGGACGGGATGAACCGTACGATATCCACTATGCCACCCCGGCCCTCCTTCATGAGGCGGGAGTCGATTTCGCCATCTATTCGGGCGGAGTCGCCAATGTCTTCAGCCTCACCTACGAAGCCGGGATGGCGGTGGCCTTCGGACTGCCGATGGATAAGGCGCTGAGCTGCCTCACCCTCGACGCGGCGCGCATCCTGGGAGTAGACGACCGGCTCGGCAGCATCGATGAAGGGAAGGTCGCCAACCTGCTCATCACGACCGGGAACCCGGTGGAATACACCAGCCAGGTTCAGACCATGTTCATCAGGGGCGAGCAGATCCCATGGGACGACAAGTTCAACCGGCTCCTCCGCCGGTTCATCGGCCGGGCGGGAGAGATCACTCCCTGACGGCTGAACGACCAGGAAAACCGGAGGAGCAGGAGTGATCAACGGGGGCGTGTCCACTACAGGGACGCGCCCCTGCTCTTTAACAGTCGATCAGGTCGCTGATTGATTCTCAGAGCGTTGGACCGAAAGAGGTCAGGGAGAGTGATCGAGCTTCCGTCTGAGACGGATCGCGCGGTGGTCGAGTTCGCCAACCAGTCGCTGTGAAGGGGCGTGACCGTTGGCCGCAGCCGCCTGCTGCAGCGCGGCATCGGTGTAGTCCAGCGCCTTCCCGTAATCCTTCTTCTGGTGTTCGTAATGCTTGGCCGCCTCCACGTATGGCCCGGCATCGAAACCGAGGTCGTGGCTCACCCGCTCCTGGCGCGCGATGAGCGCCTTCCAGACCTCAACCGCTTTCGAATGATCGCCGCTCCGCTTGTAAAGCAGTCCTAGATCGCGCAGATCACGGTAGGTCGCCTTCCGTCGGGAGCGGGCCTCTTCCAGCAGTTCCCGGGCCAGGTCCTCGTTCCCCCTCCGGCCATAGAGACGTCCCAGTCCTCCGAGTGCCCGGGGATCGAGTTCCGGCTTCTGGCAGAGATGGAGGAAATGGGCGGTGAGGGTGAGGAGTGTGACCACATCGAGAACGTTGTGTTCGAAGACCGGCAGAAGAGTGCCGGCGTCTCCCGAAGAGAGATACTCGAAGAAGAGGCGCGGTATTTCGGCCCCGGGGACATCCCCGACGCGGTACTGTCCCATCAGCTCCTTCTCCAGCGTCTGAAGCCGGCAATCGTCGAAGATCCCCGCGTAGAGAAGCCGGGCGGGCTGGAGCAGATCGAGGTGGGGGATCTCAGCCAGCCGCCCGTCGAGCCGGTTCAGGATGAGACGGGTGTCGATCAGCGGGACGTCGTAACGCCGGCCGTTGAAACTGACCAGGTGGTCATACTCGCCGACGAGTTGCGCCGTCCGCCAGAGGAGGGCCGGCTCTTCGACGAAGTCACGCATGAAGAGCTGCTCGACGATAAAGTTCTTCCCCTCGAGCCAGCCCATTCCCATGAGGAAGACGTAGGTACCGGTACCGCCCGCCAGCCCGGTGGTCTCGGTATCAATGAAGAGGATGTTCGAGAGGTCGAGATCGCCGATGGCGGGATTTCCAAGCAGTTCGGAGAGGACTCCGACGCCTTCCGAGGTGCCATCAAGGTCCTGGACCGCGCTCAGTTCCTTTACCGGCACACTCCAGCGATACCGCATCACCGGTCCCAGGGGGGTCTCCAGTTCCCCCTCGGAGAGTTTCGCTGAAAAGACCGCGCGATCTTCACCTGCCACCGGTTCCGACATCTGCCGGGCGGAGTAAATCCGCGGCAGAGGCGCGGCTCCTTCGTGACCGCTGCCGGTGAGAGCCCGCTCGAGCCGGGTGCGCATCGCGGGGCCGAGAGTCGAGCCGGCCGAACGCACCTCGCCCCGTTCGAGCGCCTTGCTGAGACGGTTCCGCAGGTCCCTCGTCACGGTGCCGCACGAATCGCGGAGGAGATCGGTTCATCCCGACCGCCGTCAGCGTCGTCAACGCTCAGGACCAGTTCGAGGATCTCGGTGGCAACCGCCCGTCCCCGGCTGCTCACCTCGCCGACCGGTCCGACACACGAGGGACAGCCCTCTTCGCAGCCGCAGTTCCTGATCAGATCGAGGGTGCCGCGGAGCAGGTCGGGAGCCAGGTCCCAGAGAGATGAACTGAATCCGATCCCGCCGGGATAGTTGTCATAGAGGAAGATCGTCGGCTGGAAGGTCTCGAGACCCTCCAGGTCGACCTCGAGCTCGCCCTGACCGGTGCCGCTGGTATAGCGCATCCCACGGCTCCCCCGTCCCAGGCTGGCGTACCACGTGGCCGACTTGTCTCCGACACTCCGGCCCATATCCCGGATGTCGCACATCATGAAGAGGGCCGCCACCCCCTGGAGGGCATAGGCGATGCCGAACATCCCGTCGACGATCTCGGCCCGGGTCCTCCCGAGCGGCTCGAGCACGGCTTCGGGCACGGTCAGCCAGAACGAGGTGGTGTGCATCTCGTGATCGGGCAGGTTCACGTCGCCGTAACCCACATTCTCCGAGGTGTAGAATTTTATCTTCTTGAACCCGGAGACATGGGTCAGCACGTGCACCTCTCCGCATTCGGCGATGTACGCACTTCCCGACCGATGTATTGCGGCGGTGACCGGCGACAGATCCTCATCGGCCCGTACACCGATTCCTTCAAGGGAGTGTTCTTCATCGACGACCTCGCGGTCCTCGATATCGATCAGCGGCGTGGCGGTGGTGCGAGCCTCGCCGGCGGTCGAATCGAAGACATCGAGGATCCGGACCCGGGTATAGCTGATCGCGTCGGTGAAGAAGTCGGTGTCGACCTTCCGGACGAAGGCCTTCC
>JALGWK010000263.1 GCA_025774205.1 bacterium | reverse complement strand
TGGGACGAACCGGGACGGGAGAGCCCTCATCGGGGCCGTTCGGTCGAGGAGAACCTCGACCTGTTCAGCAGGATGCGGGCCGGCGAGTTCGCCGACGGTGAGCATGTCCTCCGCGCGAAGATAGACATGTCCTCCCCGAACATGAACCTCCGCGACCCGATCATGTACCGCATCAGGCATGAATCGCATCACCGCACCGGCGATGAGTGGTGCATCTATCCGACCTACGACTGGGCCCACGGACAGTCGGACGCCATCGAGGGCATCACCCACTCGATCTGCACCCTTGAGTTCGAGAATCACCGTCCCCTCTACGACTGGTACATCGAGTCGATCGGGATGGAAGATCCACCGCACCAGTACGAATTCGCCCGACTCGAACTGAGTCATACTGTCCTGAGCAAGCGCAAACTGCTGAAACTGGTGAACGAGGGGTACGTAACCGGCTGGGATGATCCCCGGATGCCCTCCCTCAGCGGTTTCCGTCGCCGCGGGTACACCCCGGAGGCGATCCGGAACTTCTGTGACCGGATCGGGGTCGCGAAGGCCAACAGCGTGGTCGACCTGAAACTGCTGGATTTCAGTCTCCGCGAGGACCTGGAGCAGCGCGCTCCCCGCGCCATGGCGGTGCTGGAACCGCTGAAGGTGGTGATCGAGAACTACCCGGAGGATCAGGTCGAGGAATTCGAGTTCCCGAACCATCCGGGCGATCCGTCGATGGGTACCCGGATGGTACCATTCTCACGGGAGATCTGGATCGAGCGGGATGATTTCCGCGAGGAGCCCCACAAGAAATACCACCGGCTGGCGCCGGGGCGGGAGGTCAGACTGCGGTTCGCCTACCTGGTCACCTGCACCGATGTGATCAAGGACCCCGCCACCGGTGAGATCGTTGAACTCCGATGCTCCTACGATCCCGCGACGAAGGGGGGAACACCCCCCGACGGCCGGAAGGTGAAGGGTACCATCCACTGGGTGTCCGTGGCGCACGCGCTCCCGGCCGAGGTACGGCTCTATGAACATCTCTTCTCACTGGAGAACCCGAACGATGTCGAGGAGGGGAAGGAATTCATCGATTACCTGAACCCCGCCTCACTCGAGGTTCTGAAGGATTGTCGGGTTGAGCCGAGCCTGAAGGAGGCTCAGCCGGGCAGGGCCTATCAGTTCGAGAGGAAGGGGTATTTCACGGTCGATCCCATTGACTCCGACTCCGACGCGCTGGTATTCAACCGCGCCGTTTCCCTGCGCGACTCGTGGGCGAAGATCGAGCGCGCGTCAAAGTAGCCGGGTGATTCCGGGCATCGTGACCCGGCCCGGTGTCATACCTGTATTTCTGCCAGCCGCGTCTTGATCTCGCTTCTGCGCAGACGCCATTCCTCACTTGAGAAGATCTGTGGAGCGGCTTCGATCAGCCGGGGCAGCATGTTGAAGACCGCGATCTGGGTCCATTCGGTCTCCAGTCGGGTACGGTAACCCTCCCGGTTGAGTCCGGCCGCGATCTCCGAGAGCGGCTGGTCAGCCACGATCATCTCGAGTATCAGCGCCAGGACTTCCTTCTCGACCGGATTCTCCTCGAGGTGTACACAGTCCTCGGCGACCCGCAGACCGAAAGGGATCTCCTCTTTCAGACAGCCGGCATCTCCGCTCATGACATCGGCTTCCCGTTCCCATTCGATTGCCGTGAGCATCCAGCCCTCTTCGGCTCTCTGCCTGATCTCATCGGGAGTGGGGGGAGCGGCAACCGGTTCCCGCAGGTGTTCCTTACCCATGGTTATCTCCTTCGCGTACCTGTTCGGGCCTGTACAGATATCCTGAGATACGCAGAAGAACCCCGGTGGGTTGTCAAAAGTCGTCTGAAAACCCCGATCCGACCGGCGTCGCTCGAATGCGACGGTTGTTGCGTGACAGGGCACTAGGGATGGGGAACGAAGACGTTGTTCACGAACTCGATGAGCAACTGCTCCCGGACATCGGCCGGCAGATGGTTCAGGATCCCGTTCAGGTCGGCCATCTTGTCAGGCAGATTACCCGGAGTGAGACCGACCGCGGCCAGCAGATCCGCAATCGCCTCCCCGGTAAGCGTACGGGGATCGAGTTCGGCGAACTGCGACAGGAATTGTGTAACGAGCGGAGCATCACCGATCCTCCGGGCTGTCTCGACGCACTCTTCCAGGTCACCGATGAAGGCTTCGATCTGCGGCGCGTTTGAGGCATTGATGGTGATGTGGATGTGCTCCCTCGAGTCGCCGAAGGTGTGGGCCGGCTGGATATACCAGCCCCGATCACGCATCTCGTCGACGAGGCTGAACACATCGACCGTGTCGGAGGTGAACGCGATCAGGCAGAGATCGGGTTCCGTCATGAGTCGGAGATGCTCATTCCGCTCGATACAATCGATGACCGCGCGCATCGCCTCAAACTGCCGCCGGGCCAGATCCAGATAGCCATCGTCACCGATGTGGTGCATGACGGCCCAGGCAGCCGCCATCGGTCCACCCGATTTGCTGCTCTGCATGGTGTTGTTGACGATCGCGTAGCCGGTCCAGTGGGCCGAGGCGAACAGCTGGTGCCTGCGGAGGGAGGAATCTCGATAGAGCACCATCGAGGCTCCCTTCGGGGCGTAAGCGAACTTGTGCAGATCGACCGAGATCGACGTCACCCCGGGAACACCCAGGTCGAACTCGGGGATCGTAACTCCCAGGCGCCGGAAAAAGGGGAGCATGAATCCTCCGATGCAGGCGTCGACGTGCAGGAGCAGGTTGTGATCGAGCGCGAGCTGTCCCAGTTCTCCGATTCCGTCCACGACGCCGTGGGAGTAGGAGGGGGCGGATCCGACCAGCATGATCGTCTCGGAGGTGATGGCGTCCCTGACGGCTTCGATATCGACCCTGAAATCGTCGGGGGAGACAGGCGCCGGAACCAGCTCGATGTCCAGATATTGAGCCGCTTTATGAAAGGCTCCATGCGCAGTGACCGGCACGATCATATTCAGCCGACCGAGGTCGGGATCGAGAGCCCGGGCCCGATCACGCGCCGTTTTGACTGCCAGGATGATGCTCTCGGTACCGCCGCTGGTGAAATTTCCCACCACGGCGTCGTCACCGTTCAGGTGGTTCCTGAGGATGGCCACGAGTTCGTTCTCCAGCCGCAGGAGACTGGGGTAGACCGTGAAATCGAGGCCGTTCTCGGTGAGGAA
>JALGWK010000262.1 GCA_025774205.1 bacterium | reverse complement strand
CCGCTATACCGGCCCGGGGATCATCCACAGTCGCTGGAGTTTCCGGGGAGGGTAGCGCGGAATTTTCAGCGGTCGTGAACCTGATCACCCGATCGGTGCCATCGACCCCCCAGGCGGTCGAGAGACCGGTCCAGATGATCCTGATCACCGGAAGATCGAGCGTGAAATCACCGACGACCCTCCCGTCGGAATCGTATCGCCTCACCCGCCTCATGCTGCCGTCCAGCAGTACAGCGCGATCGTCACTGCCCATCGTCAGGGCAATGGAGTAGCCGGGGAATCCCAGCAACCGTCCGTCAGGACGGCGTTCAGGCCGATCCGGCCACCCCGGCCAGGACTCCTCCACAAGCGGAGAACCATCCGGCGCGAAGAGCGTGACGCGGTTCTCCTGTACCAGTCCGGAGATGACGTTCCCGTTCCTGAACCTCCCGACGTGGACAGCGTTCATTTCTATCGCGGCGAGTCCAATTTCGTCCAGTCTCTCGGGAAGTTCCGTCCGACCGTAGACCAGCGAGTCACCTTCCGGCGCGTACCAGATCGCCCGGGGGGAATCGGGACCCCGCCAGGCAGCGTTCACGAGCCAGCCCCCCCCGCTCCACTGGAGCGAGGGGGTGGCGAGATCGTGCGTCGGAATCGATTCCGTTCGGAGGTACTCGCCCTCCGGCGTGAACCATGACACCTCGAAGATGTGCGCCACGCCGATTCGATCACCATCTGTCACGAGGGCATACGGAAAGCGGCCGAGTTCTCCCGGCCCCTCTCCGATGCCGCCGAAGGAACCGAGGATCGATCCCTGCTCAGGATCGAGGATGGCCACCCGGGCCAGCCGGCCATCGAGGATATAGAGCCGATCCCCGAGCATCAGGAGGTCGCGGGTGAATATCAGGACCGGGTCCGTACTCGTGGCCGGCTCCTGGTAGACAACCTCGCCGGTCAGGTTCACGATCTCGATATCCCTCTCCCCTGACGCGCATCCGGGGAGCGCCAGGCAGAAGGCGGCAGTCAGAATGGTTTTCATCGAATTGATCCTCATCGATCGCTGAGCAGGGAGAGGGTTCATCGGAAGATCGACACTATGCTTCTGATGCCCAGGGAGACGGTGCAGCCAGCCTTTTCGTAACCATAACGCACCCAGCAGGGTAGCTCTCTCCTGGCAGCCGCAAGACATCTCTCAAGATGCTCTTCGGCTGCGTCCATGCAGGCATCATACTTGGCCTGGCGGGAGTCCGTCTGGGCCTTCAGAACGACCGGGGAGGCCATGATGAACGAGGGCGCAGCCAGCATGACCGCCATCATCATCATCGAACAGGTCTTCTTCATTCTGCTCATGGTGATACCTCCTTCCCGGAAACCGGGAACGATGACGCCGGGGTCGGCGTCGCATAGCCCTCCATGAACGCAATCATCATGCCACTTCTCAGCAGGGATCTGTCAGCTACCTGACCTCTGCGCTGACCACCATGAATAATGGATCGGTGATATCCCGGGTTGCGGCCGTATATGAGCGAAAAGACTGTCTGAGTGGTGGGAATCTGTCAAGTGGAGCAGACAGAAGGGCGATTTGGGAGAAGAGTTACGCCGGTACTGGATGCGCACCTGTCAGGTGGTATTGACACCGAGGGCACGTACTGCCGCCCGGCCGCTCCGTACCGCGCCCTCCAGGGTGGCGGGCCAACCGGTCGCGGTCCAGGCCCCGGCGATCGACAATCCTTGAATGGGCGTCTGCTGGGAAGGACGATGGGCTTCTGAACCGGGAACGGCCCTGAAGGTCGCCCTCGTCTCATGGACGAGGGTGGTCGCCAGAAGCTGTGCTGACCGTGCCTCCGGGAGAACAGCCTCGAGTTCCTCCAGCAGCAGTCCGGTCGTCTGTCGGTCACCCTGTCCCAGAAACCGGTCAGAGGCGGAGACCAGCAGGTCGAGATGCTGGGCCGTCGCGGGGATCGGATTCCGGCCTCCACCGGGGGTCTGTCCCGCTTTGACGAAGATCCACTGCAGGGGGCTGTTGAGGACACAGAGAAACGGTTCGGTGGTGATCGGCTGATCGAACCAGACGTGCAGGTTCAGTATCGGGCTCCAATCGAGACCATCGCCATCGATGAAGGGTGAAGCATCACGCCATCCGGCCGGCACCAGTTTCCTCAATCCGCCGGGCGGGATCGCGGTGACCACCCCGGCGACGGGGAGTCGCTCTCCGCCAGCCAGCAGCAGAGCGATCGCCCGTGGTTCCCCGCCCCGCGCCCCTGCCTGCCCCCCGGCATGCTCCCCGGCATGCTCCCCGGCAAGCTCCTCTCCCAGTTCGATTCCCTCGACCCTGCTCCCCCGCCGCACACTCACACCCCGCTCTTCCAGGACACCGGCAACCCGGTCCCAGACGATTCCGTGCGGCTGACTCAGCCAGGCGAGGTTCGCGTCCCCCTTCCCGGCCAGGAAAGAAGTGAGGAGGGCCATGGCCGCCAGATCCGCCCGGACCTCATCCACTCCCTGGTTGAGGATGGAGGTGATGACCGGCTCCCAGAAACACTCGATCACCCTTGCTGGCTGACGCTTGCCGGCCAGCCACTCACCGAACGTCATCCCCTCACCTTCACTGAGCAGTTGGTCTCCGGAGCGTTTGAGCGACAGGAGGCCGCGAAGGAGCGCGGCCCGCTCACCCGGCCTCAGGGGTGGAAAGGTGAGGAAGGGCAGCAGCAGATGGAACGGGGTCGGCAGATTCAGGGCTTCCAGCACCGCCTCCCGTCGCCCCCGTTCCAGGAACATGATCCGGAGCCGGGGCTGGACATGGACGAGGTCACCGATCCCGGTCCGGTCGAGGAAGTCGGTCAGTTCGGTGCAGCAGGGCATCCAGACATGCTGACCATTATCCAGGTACCAGCCGGTCCCGGGATCGCGGAAGGAAGAGATCCGGCCTCCCAGTTCAGCCCGCTGTTCCAGGAGAACAACCCGTTTTCCGGCGCCGGCCAGGGCTTCCGCGGCCGCAAGTCCCGCGAGCCCGCCTCCCACAACCGCGTAGGGCCCGTCCTCCGGGGCCTGATGCAGGCTCTCTCCTCCCGGCATCTCAGCCCTCTCCCCGGCTCTCCGCACTTCCAACCGATCCCCCGCCGAAGCGGTACCGCCACCAGGCTGAGCCGAGAAGACGGAGTTTCCCGGTGAGGGTGAGATCGGGCGTGGAGGTGAAGACATCGAAGCGATCGGCCTCGATCC
>JALGWK010000025.1 GCA_025774205.1 bacterium | reverse complement strand
AGCGCGAGCGCTCCGATCCCGACGAGCCCACCGAACCGGAGCAGATGCGCATTCAGGTCCCGCTCCTTCCGGTGCTGAACGGCATCGGCGATCAGATAGAAGCCGATCATCATCAGGCCGTAATACGCTATCTGGAGGTGGAGGGCGAGCAGCTGCACGGCGATCACCACTGCCAGGAACGCGGCCGTCAGCAGTTGCGGCCGGTTGAGGAACCTCCGCGTGAGCAGGAGGAGCAGCGGCAGCCAGGTGATGGCGAAGAGCTTGCCGCCGTGCGAGACCGGACCGAGGACGAATCCAGATCCCTCAGCAGCAGGTAGGTGAATATGCCACCCAGGAGATGATGGAAGAGGATCCGCGGGGTGTTGCCGCCGAAGAAGAGGAAGGTGAAGACGGGTCTGATCCAGTCGATCGGATAGGTGTCGGGATTGAACTGGAGACTGCCGAAACTGGGCATGCCGGAGAAGATGTAGGGATTCCAGAGGGGGAAGGTCCCGCCCCGCAGCAGCGCTTCGCCCCACTGGCCGAAGACACCGGCGGCGATCCCGTCGGGTGATTTCATGAATACTCCGCCGCCGAAGACGAGGGCCCGGAAGAAGAGCACGATCAGGAGATAGATCAGGAAGAGAGCCGCGAAATCCCTCAGCCACGTGGGAGTGTTCCGGACCTCAAGAGGATCAAGTTGATTCGGTTGGCTCTGCATGCCGCGCGCGCTCCCTGTCTCAGGGCGGACCCGGGGGTTAGGGGTGGTGCCGGTCACTCAGTTGAATCTATCATATCTCCTGACAGAGCCACTACCCGATTGGATCGGCCGCGCCCGACCATCCATTCAAGGAGAGAGCATGCAGGTCACGATCGAAGAGAGACATCTGGAAGCGATCATCGTCTTTCGCTCGGAGGTTTTCGAAGATGAGCGGGGTTTCTTCTCCGAGGTCTACCGTGCCGATCAGTTCTCCGAATTTGGTATTTACGAGCCGTTCCTGCAGGAGAACCACTCCGGTTCGGTCAGGGGGGTGGTCAGGGGCCTCCATTTCCAGTGGGACCGTCCGTTGAGCAAACTGATGCGGGTGACCGCCGGCACCGCTTTCCTGGTGGCAGTCGACATCAGGAAGGACTCACCTACGCGCGGTGAGTGGTTCGGCATGGAGTGCACGGCCCGGGACGGATACCAGATCTGGGCTCCCGCCGGTTTCGCCCGCGGATTCTGCGTCCTCTCCGAATGGGCCGAAATCCAGTACCGGTGTACCGCGATCTACAATCCGGAAGGAGAGTCGGGGATACTCTGGAACGACCCGGCCATCGGGATCGCGTGGCCGGTTGACGAGCCTATCCTCTCGGGGAAGGACCGGGACGCGCAGACTCTGATGGAATGGCTGGCGAGGCCTGAATCGGATCATTTTATCGTCTGAATCGCACCAGACCGGTCACAACCTGCGGCAGGGTCAGGAAGATCAGTCCGGGAATGACCGTCAGCCAGTCCCTGAACCGCGCGTGGCGACGGAAGAACCGCGCCATCATCCTGACTTTCATGAAGATTTTGCGGCGGCTGAACTGCCCGCCCATGCTCGCCGAGACCCGATGGGCCACCCGCCCGCCCGGATCGAACAGGAGTCGCCACCCTTCCCGTCGTACCCGCAGGGACCAGTCGGCGTCCTCGGCGTAGAAGAGGAAGACCTCATCGAGCCCTCCCACCGCGCGGAGGGCTTCACTCCTGAGCAGAACTGCCGCGCCTGTCACATAATCTGTCTCGACGATGCCCTCAGGCACCCGCTCCACCGGAACGCGGAGATACCGGTGCCCGATATAGCCCCGCCACAGTGAGACCGCTCCCCCGCCGTACCATACCCGATTGGAGGGTTCGACATACGTGATCAGCGGACAGACTCCCGCGATCGCGCTGTCGGCGGTGAGGGTTGTCCATAACCGTCCCAGTACCCCCGGAGTGAGCACGACATCGTTGTTGAGGAGGAAGACCGCTTCGGGCGCCTCCCCCTCTTCCAGGAGTGCCCGGAGGCCCCGGTTGACGGCTCGTGAGAATCCCTCGTTCGAATCGAGTGCCAGGAGTTCCACTCCCGGCCAGTGGGTGGTGATCCGGTCGGGCGTGCCGTCGGTCGAGCCGTTGTCGACGATCATGATCCTGGCCGGAGCCGGATCGAGACGGCCGATGCTCTCCAGACAGAGCCCGGTATCCTCCCAGCTGTTCCAGGTGGGAATGAGCACCGCTATCGGCAACGCCTCGTTCATCGTTCTCCCGGATCATCCTTTCCGAAGGGGGAGGTCACCGGACGCCCTCCGACCCGGACCCCTTCCACAATCCCGCGGACGATCCGTGCCGGGGCCGACCGGGGGAGGCGGGAACTGAAAACTTCAATGATGGTGATCAGCAGGTGGCTCGCCACCATGATCAGGAACGCCCATGCTTCATGGCGGGCGAACACCGCCGCCATGCTCCGGCTGTGGGCGACTTCCCGGTCGAGAGCTTCCTCCGGAGTCAAATCCTCATCCTCCCGGGCGCGGCTCCCCCCTGGCAGGACGCGGGCCTCCGGAATGTAGCGCATCCTCCCTCCGGTCTTCGCCAGCCTGGTGAAAAACTCCACCTCCTCATGGGGCCATTCTCCGGTGAAGGCCTCGTCGAAACCGCCCAGCTCGATCGCTCTCTGTTGTCTGACAGCGCAGTTCAGGCCCGGTGCGAGCGAGGTTGTCGCCGGTTCATCGGTCGCGTAATCAGCGACCAGATGACCGGTCCAGCGCAGTCTCCCGCCCGGTCGCGCGCTCCGGTTCGGGCGGGTAATCGGCGGACCCACCGAGCCGGCCACCGCGTCTGTCCCGGAATCGAGGAAGGCGCGCCGGATCGCCTCGAGCCAGCCCTCGACCGGAACAGCTTCAACCCCGGTGAAGACCACCACCTCACCCCCGGCCTGCGCAAGGATCGCGTTCCGGATCGCCGCCGGTGAGTCGCCCTCCCCGACAACCGCCGTGAGGAGTTCATCTCCGGGACCGAGCTGATTGCGTATGGCCGCGATGGCCAGTTCCCGCGGAACCTCTCCGGAGCGTGCCATCATCCCGACTGTGATCCCCGGTCCCGTCACAGCCGCGTTCCACCCGCTTCGGCGGCCAGTCGCATGACCACCCGGGCCAGATCCCCCCAGTCGGGGAGTCCGGAATCACCCTCTGTCACCGGCAGCAGCGTCAGCCGACGATCCCGGGCGATTTCACCCAGGACGGCGGCCAGGGCAGCCGGATCGTTCGGCGGCACCAGCCAGCCGTTCTCCCCCTCCACGATGGTCTCGGGGAGAGCGCCCACCCGGGTAGTGAGGACGGGGCGGCGGAGGGCGATGCTGAGCGCCGCGACCCCGCTCTGCGTTGCGTGTCGGTAGGGCAGAACCGTCAGATCGGCAGCCGTGAAGATCCCCGGAACCTCGGAGTTGGGCACGTAGCGATCGAGTATCCGGACCCGGTCCTCCAGACCTGCCTCCCGGATGTGAAGGTCGTACGGTTCCCGCGCTTCGTAGAATTCACCTGCCACGAGGCAGGTCCAGCGGGCATCGGTCCCGATCCGCGTCAGTGCCTCCAGCAGCACGTCGAGCCCCTTGTAATCCCGCACCAGGCCGAAGAAGAGGAACACGGCCTCGTCGTGGTCGAGACCGAGTTGTTCGCGCGCGCTCTCCCTGGTCGGCAGCTCGCCGGTGAAGGGGAGATCGTACCGGGGATGAGCCACCACCTCGACGGCGGCGTCACGATTCAGTTTCCTGATCCCGGCTGCCATCTCCCGCCCCCCGGTAATGAGGAAGTCAGCCCGACGGATGATCTTCGCCGTGAGATGCCTTCCCCCCGGCATTCGCTCGTGGGAGAAGATGTTGTGACAGATGATTCCGACCGGGATCCTCCGCGGGATCCGTCGCGTCAGGCCGAGATAGGCGGGAGCAAAAAAGGGGTGCCACCAGTGGAGAAGGACCGCGTCGGAATCGTGGGCCATGATCCGGCGGGCGGCCAGCTGCCAGCTGGGCGGCCAGAGCGGTCGGAGCAGTGCTTCTCCCAGGTCGGGCAGCGCGCTCTCGGAGGTGTCTACCGGAGTGGAACCGGGAAAGAAGAGCCGGGGGTAGAGACGGGAAAAATTGAGGACCGAAACCCCGGCACCTTCCTCAGCCAGCCGTTCCGCCAGGGCGAAGTGATACTGCGCGATCCCTCCCCGCCACGGCGGGGCGGGTCCTACGGAGGTTATCTTCATTATCGGGCGATCAGTCGAAGTCGTTCTCCCTCTGCTTGATGACCTTGGCAGGCACGCCGACCGCCGTGACGAAGGAGTCGACCGACTCGATGACCATGGTCCCGCCGCCGATTATGGTGCCCTTGCCGATCGACAGTTTGTCACTGATCGAGGCACCGATACCGACATAGGTGCCCTCCCCCAGGTCGACATCTCCGGCGATCTTCACGCCCGCGTTGATGGTGGAGAAAGCGCCGATCGTGGTGTGGTGACCGACGATCGTGCCGGGATTCACTACGACATGCGCCCCGGTCGTGACCCGGTTGGCGAACACACAGCCGGCCATCACCAGCGAGCCCTCTCCAAACCGGGTGGAGGGACTGGAGATCACGGAGGGATGGATTCCGGTCGCGTACCGTACACCGACTTCCGTGAGCCGGCCGGCGACCTGCCTCCGGTAGGCCGGATGACCGATCGAGATCGCTGCCACGGTCTCACCGGGAGCGCTTTCGCTCAGCCAGTCGATTCCGCCCAGGACGGGCAGGTCGAGATGGGTACTCTGCCACTTCCGCTGATCGTCGTCCAGGAATCCGAGGATATCCCACTGCTCTTCGGTGTCGTTCATGTCCCTGAAGAGCTGGCCGATTACCTCACCGAAATGTGTGGCCCCGAACAGCACCAGAGGTTTCACGCCGCTCTCCCCGATTCAGGCTCGATTATCATGATACTGCAGAGTACAGGCGGTCGGGAGTGCCTGGCAAGTGACGTGGGTAGGGCACCAGTGCCATGCCGCGTGACAGGGCACTAAAGGAGCCTGTCGGAGTAACCGGCTCCTATAGGTAGCCGAGGTCTCTGAGTCGCTTCTCCACCATTGCCTGTTCCTCGGGGGTGTAGGCCTCCCCCGGCGAATAGTCGGTCTCCGCCCGGTCGGGATGCCCCCCGGCACGATCGGACTGAAGAGTCGGGCGATCCTCACCCGGCAGGAAAGGCAGGACCGTACCATCCATTCCGGGTAAGGGCGCGATCCCCAGGCCGGCCAGCACTGTCGGCGCGATATCGATGAGCCGGGCCCTGACACCCTTCTCCGGTCGCACCCCCGCGCCCGAGACCACCACGATCCCGTCGGGGTGATGGCGTCCAATGTGGAAATCCTCGCCTGAGACAATCGGCCGGAAGAGCTCCTCTTCCCGCTCCCAGCGGCCGGTGATCGACCAGCCGCCGGCCGGGACCACGACCAGGTCGGGAAGATCGTCAAGGCGGTCACCCCGGTATAGATCCTCCCGCCACCACACCCGCTCCACGACCCGGGTTCCGGTCCCAGGATCACGCACCTCCTCCAGCCCCTGCCGCAACGCGTTCCCGGTCCGTTCTCGCGCCGCCCCTTCCTCCGTCAGCCAGATGAAGGCTTCATTGCTCCGTCCGCCGGGGATGGCCGTCGAGCGGGCGGGATCGAGCGTCGGTCCATCGTTCCCGGGGCCTTCCCCGGCCTGTCCGGAGAGGTCAACCTGGAGGTGCCCTCTCTCCCGCAACCAGCGCCAGAGGCTGAACCGCCCGAGGTGGGTCTGGAATCCGTGATCGGAGATCAGGAGGGTGAGCGGGGTGGCGGGGGCGCTCTCCGCGAAGGCCTGACCGATCAGGGCTATCTCGCGATCGAGGAGCGTGAAGAAGCGGTCCTGTATGAGCCGGTTCCGGACGGGATCGAACCTCGGATGCTCCGGATCGAGATAGGCCCACAGCACGTGCTGAAGAACATCAACCGCCTGGAAATGGACCATGAAGAGATCAAGCGGCTCCCGTCCAAGC
Source organism: bacterium (assembly GCA_025774205.1). Classification (GTDB taxonomy): domain Bacteria; phylum Blakebacterota; class Blakebacteria; order Blakebacterales; family Blakebacteraceae; genus Blakebacterum. Next base: position 5,490 of record JALGWK010000025.1, on the reverse strand, counting down.
AGCCAGCGGGCGGCCCGACCGCGTCCCTCAACCACCCCGCCGATCCAGTCCAGGAACGCTTCGAGGCTCTCCCGGCTGGCTTCCTCTACCGCCGTCTCGAGATGGAAGAGATGGTAATCGGGATGAGCTGCCAGCAGTTCACCGGCGAGATGCGGCGGCCAGGTGAAATCCGACTCGAGGGAGGGGGTCATGAGACCCGATACCAGGTAACCGTTCACCGGCCGCGGGGGCCAGCTCATGGGCAGGTTCATGACCCCTACCCGGGCCCCACTCTCTCCGGCCGTCTCCCATACGGTCGGGGGGAGTCGGCGCGTGTCGGCCGGGAGAAGCTTCTGCAGCTTCCGGTCCCAGCCGAAAAAATCAACAATCCCGGTTCTCCCCGGCCCCGCGCCCACCTGGAACGAAGACCAGGCGGCCGGTGTGATCGCCGGCACCGTTGATTCACACACCCCCGAGGCCCCCTCCTCCACGAGGCCGGCCAGGTGGGGCATCACACCTGTCTCAATGGCGGGACGCAGAACGGTCCAGGTGCCGCCATCGATCCCGATGATGAGGACAGCTCGTTCAGAGGCCATCGAAGTTCCCGCCGGAACGGCGGATCAGAGACGCCCGAGGAAGGAGGAGATTCTCAGGTACCACACCATCCAGACCGCCTCCCAGATCACACCCTTCGACATCTTGCTGATCCCCGAACGGCGCTCCACGAAGGTGATCGAGACCTCCCTGACCTGAAAGCCGAGCTTCCACGCCCGATAGACCATCTCGATCTGGAAGGCGTACCCGTCACTGAGGACACGGTCCAGGTCGATCTGTTCCAGGACCTCGCGATGGAAGCCCTTGAAACCGCTCGTGGAATCGTGCACGGGGAGGCCGGTGACCAGGCGCGCATAAATGTTCGCCAGCCAGGATAGTATGAGCCTGGACATCGGCCAGTTGACCACATTCACCCCCTGGACATATCGAGAGCCAAGCGCGATATCATTGTCTTTCAGGACCCAGAAGAGATCGGGCAGGTATCGGGGATCGTGGGAGAGGTCCGCGTCCATCTCGAAGATGTAATCGTAGTCGCGTTCGAGGGCCCATTTCATGCCGTGGATGTAGGCACTGCCGAGGCCCAGCTTGGCGGTCCGGGTCTCCAGGTGGAGGTGATTCTCCCCGTCCATGAGTTCCCGCACCAGATCGGCGGTCCCGTCGGGAGAGGCATCATCCACCACGAGGATATCGAGCGGCAGAGCCTGATCGAATACCCCGCGGATGACACGCTGGATGTTGTCTGCTTCGTTGTAGGTGGGGATGATCACCAATCCCCGTTCACGTCTCTCCGCGTTCAACGGCCGTCTCCATACCTTTCCACCTCGGCGCGGAACGATCCCAGACTGGCGTCCAGACCAAGGGGCTCAAGCCGCAGGTCGTCCTGCAGTCGGCGCAGGGTGAAGCCCGATTCGAGCGGACGGTCAGCCGCCTGTCCGAGGTCGATCGTCCGCACCGGTCTGATGAGATTCTTATCGAGACCGAAGGCGCGTGCAAGCGCCACCGCAAAGTCGAAACGACTGACCCGATCCCTTCCCGCGACATGCCAGGTACCCTCTGCCCCGCGTTCCATCATCTCGAGGAGGAGCCGGGCCAGATCTGAGGCCAGGGTGGGATTGCCCATCTGATCGGTGACGATCGTCATCTCCCGGTCGGCTCTCAGGTTCTGCAGTACCCAGAGACCGAAGTTGGTCCGCACTCCCGGCGCGGCTCCGTAGAGGACCATGGTCCGGACGATCAGATGAGAACCGCCATGTGAGATCACGGCATCCTCCATCGCCGCCTTCGAAGCGCCGTAAACCCCGAGGGGATTCCGCATGTCATCCTCCTCGTAAGGCCCCGCGCTCCCGTCAAAGACATAATCGGTCGAGAGGGTCAGGAGTCGGCACCCTCCGGCCGAGGCCGCGGCCAGCAGGTTCTCCACGCCGACCACATTCACCTCGTGCACTCTTCGGTCATCCCCTTCGCTGTCATCTACGGCGGTAAAAGCCGCGGTGTTCACGATCCAGTCGGGACCGCATGAAGCAATCTCATTCCGAACCTCTGCGGCGCTGGTGATATCGAGTTCCACGACCGGTCCCGCGGCGGTCTCTGAACCGCCGATCATATCGAACGGAAAGACTTCACTCCCTCCGGTCAGGGCCGACTCGACCATCTTCTGGCCCAGAAGTCCAGCCGCGCCGGTCACCGCCACTCTCATGACGTTTCCTCTTCCCGATGTTCCGGCCGCTGCCCATCGGCACCGTCCTCCCCGCTCTCCTCCCCACTCTCGTCCCCGGTTCCACCCCGCGTTCCGAACCTGGCCAGCGCCGCCCGTTCGTCGGCAGAAAGGAAGCCGAATACGCGGAGCAGCACGGGGTAGAGAAGAAGGAGCCCCGCCCTGGCGGCGATCGAGAGCCCGAGTCCCATCTCCGGCAGCAGTCCGTTCGCCAGCAGTATGACGGATACGGTCGCGATGACGACTACAAGCCGTTTCCATTCAAGCTGGAACGGTTCGATCGACCACGACACCCGGGTTACGAGCAGGGCGTGCCAGAGGTAGGCGACGAATGTAGCCCAGGCGGCCCCCATCATCCCGTGGGACGGGATCAGGAGCCCGCAGAGGGCAACGTTTATCACCACCGAGGAGAGGGTGATCATCGGATAGACAGAGGTGCGGTCACGGGCGAGGATGCCGGCGTCACCGATCTGGCTCACCCCGTAGGCCATATAACCGAACGCTATCAGCGGCAGCGGCGCGGCGGCGGCCAGCCATTCGCTGCCGGCGGCGATCACGATGATCTCGGGCGCGAACAGGCTGAGCGACAGGGCCAGTCCGCTCCCGAGGGCCACCACCCACGTCAGGAGGCGACCTATGATCCTGGGGGCGTCTTTGTGATCACGGATCTGGAAGAGGGTCGGCACCCAGGCGGTCCGCAGCGGAATCACCAGGAGGAAGGAGACGATCATCCCGAACCGGTACGCGATGTCGTACTGACCGGCCATTGCGATCCCGATTTCCTGATTCGGAGCCAGGTGCAGCAGGAACCACCGGTCGAGGAGCGCCAGCGCCCACAGGGCGAGTCCGTTCGGGAGGAGGGGAAGGCCGAATTTGAAGAGCGCTCCGGCACGGCTGCCAGAGAAGGGACGATGCCACCTGGCCTGCAGCAGCGCCACCGAGATCGCCAGCATCACCACGCTCGCGGTGAGGTTGGCGTAGACGATTCCGAGCACGCCGAGGTCCTCGAAGACCACCAGCCAGATCGCGACACCCACGTAGGTGACGAAGTTGATGATATTGAGCAGGGTGTAGAGGACCGGTCGGCCCTCCACCCGGAGGACGCTGAGGGTCACGAAACGGAAGGTCGAGAGATAGGTGGCCAGAAAGGTCAGCCGCAGGAAGAGCCGGGCATCAGCCGGCGCGGTTGTGTCCCCCAGCAGCGGGCCCGCGATATGGGGCGCCGCCATCCAGGCCAGAATGAAGAGTCCCAGCGAGAGGCTCAGCAGGATCCCCACGGTGGTGAAGACCACCGAGGATCGGGCCCGGGTGTGCCGATAATCAGAGAGCACCTTGATGATCGCCGTGGCCAGTCCGAGGTTGAAGAAGATGTAGGCGACCGCCTCAGCCAGGTGGAGGAGTCCGTAGGTGCCCATCTCCGGGCCATCATGCGCCCAGACCCGGGTGAGGATGGGGATCAGCAGGAAGGAGAGTGATTTGACCAGGAGATCGCCGACGCTGTAGACGGCCGTCTGCCTGGTGAGCGTCTTCAGGGTGGGACCGAGTGTCATGTTATGTGACAAACGTCAGTCTCGGAGTGACGCCGTGCCCGGACGGCAAGGCGCGGCGACGACCGCGATGCAGTAGTATCGCGGAGGAGGCGCAACGCAGCCGGTCGGGATACGGCGCCGCTCGAATGAAACGTTTGTTGCATGACAGGGCACTAGCATGCTCCCCGATCGTCGGGCCAGCAGCTCTCGATCTGGTACGTCTCACCTTCTTTCGGTTCCCTGGCCATCATCTCGCCCAGCAGACCGAAGGAGATGAACTGGATCCCGACGATCACCAGCATCACTGCCAGGATCAGCAGCGGTCGTCCCCCGATCGCGTTCCCCTGGATCTTCTCTATCAGGAGATAGACGTTGATGACGGCTCCAGCCAGGAAGACTGCTCCTCCCACGAGACCGAAGAAATGCAGGGGGCTGGAGACATACCGACGCAGGAACATGACCGTCAGGAGATCCAGGAAGCCATGGAGAAATCGGCTGGGGCCGAATTTCGTCGTACCGAATCGTCGCTCCCGATGATTGACCGGCCTCTCTCCCACCCGGAACCCGGACCAGTGCGCGATGGCGGGGATGTACCGGTGGAGTTCTCCATGGATCCGGATGGCTCCGGTTACCTCACGGCGGTAGACCTTCAGCCCGCAGTTGAAATCATGCAGCTTCAATCCTGAGCAGATCCTGGTCGCGAAATTGAAGAGTTTCGAGGGGATCTTCTTCGAGAGCGGATCCTTTCGGACCTGCTTCCAGCCGCTCACCAGATCGAGATTCTCCTTCTTCATCTGCTCCATCATCGGCACGATTTCAGCGGGATCGTCCTGCAGGTCGGCGTCGAGGGTGGCCACGAACTGTCCCCGGGCGCGCCTGAAAGCGGCTTCAAGGGCCGCTGATTTCCCGAAGTTCCGACGGAAATTGACGACCCGGACCTTCCTGTCGACACCCGCTATCCGTTTGAGGACCTCACGGCTCCCATCGGTTGATCCGTCGTTGATGAAGAGGATCTCGTGATCGGGCACATGGATGAGAGCATCCATGATCTCCCGGTAGAGAGGTTCGAGGGACTCCACCGGTCGGAGATTATACCTCCGGATCGATCGACTCCACCTCCGAAGGCCGCACCTCCCTGCCTGAAAGGAAGATCAGCCCCCCCACGAGACTGGTGGCAACACCGATGAGATAGGCCATGATTTCGATCGAGAGTGCCTCCGGTTCGGCGATCCCGAACGGCGCCAGCAGAAGCACCCCGGCCCACTCCCTGACACCGAGTCCACCGATCGAGATGGGGAGGGCCGCCACGGTGGCGATGAGCGGTACGACCACGAACAGATCTCCCGGGGCGACCGCGATCCCGAGCGCCTGCGCGCAACCATCAAAATCGTTTTCAGACGCCCACCCTGCCGCATGGCGTCGAACACCCCCTCCAGCCGCTCCCGGGTCCGGGGAGACCGCCCCCGCGTGATCGGAGCGATCAGCCGTTCCACGATGCCGGGGGTGAGGATGAGGACGAGACCGGCGACAGTCCCTCCGCCGGTGAATACCAGCAGCATCCAGCGGAACGGATCGGCCAGATCACCGAACCGGAGGAGAACGGCGAGCAGTCCGAGCAGCAGGAGCGACGTGACGCCGGTGAGCCGTTCCAGCAGGGTGGCGGCCAGAACGGGGCGTCCGGCGCCGGTTTCCCGATAGACGACGTAGACCCGG
>JALGWK010000261.1 GCA_025774205.1 bacterium | reverse complement strand
GCAGGGCGCCCCCGTAGACTGCGTTCCCCTCCGCGGCGACATACGTCAGGATGACGGCCAGCACCGGAGTGGCACAGGGGGAGGAGATGAGCCCGGATGCCATGCCAAGGAAGAAGGCCCCGAGAGGCCCGCGTGTTTTCGAGGGAGTCGCGTGACGGGCGGGCAGGGGGATCTCGAACAGCCCGACCAGCTGCAGACCCATCACGATGACGATTCCTGCGACGAGGTATTGCCACCAGCTTCCAATATCTCCCAGCAGCCGCCCGGCCAGGGCAGCTATGATCCCCAGGATGGTGAAGGTGAGCGCGAGTCCCAGAACGAACATCAGCGAGAATGTCAGTGCTTTGCGGATCCCCGGCTGGGCGTAGCCGCCGGTGAATCCGATGATGAGAGGAAGGGTTACGAGTACGCATGGATTGGCGCTGGTTACGATACCGCCGAGTGCCACGGCCCCGAATGCGACCAGGGGATTACCGCTCACATACCGGGCCAGTTCGGTCGCGAGTTCGTTCACTCGATGATCCCCAGGCTACGATAGATTTCCTCTATCTCCGTCTTCGGCCAGAAACCAACGTGCCGGCTCAGTTCTTCTCCATCCCGGTCGAAGATCACCTGGGTCGGCAGGATGTAGACATCAAAGGAATCCGCCGGCGCGAAGTCCTCATCCAGGTAGACGTTTACGATATCGATGACCGATCCATGCTCGGCGATCAGTTCGGCCAGGATAGGCTGCATCTTCTTGCAGGGAGTACATGAACGCCCCCCGAATTCGATCATCGCGTAGCGACCGTTGGCCAGGAGATCCGGTATCTCGCTCCCGGTGAGGAAGACGACTTCGGGGCAGGGAGCTGTCCCGATCTGATCCGGAGATGATGAGTCCGATGATCGCCAGGAGGGCGACAGGGATCACGATCGCGAGCCACGTCCGAGGTTTCTTCATGTCCGTTCCTCTTCGAAGGTCCATCTGATCTGATCCGGACTGATCGGATTCAGGCTGATCGGGTTCAGGTTGGTCGGGAGCAGGTTGATCGGGTTCAGGCTGGTCCGGAACTGGCAGATCGGATTCAGGCTGCATGTTCATCAAGCATGGCTGTCAGCTGGTCCATGGGAGGCACTTTCCCCTGCAGGATGATCTTGCCGTCGATCTCCAGCCCTGGAGTGGTGATCACCCCGGCGGCGATGATCTCGCCCAGGTCGGTGACCTTCTCGATGTCGCAGGTGAGACCGGATTGGCCGGCCGCTTTCGTGACGAGTTTGAACAGGGTGTCACATTTCATACATCCTGGACCGTAGATCCTGACCTTCATGGAAACCTCCCGATTCCGGTCCGCAATGGCCGGAATCTCAGGTGCGCGGGGACCTGCCTGGCTTCATGATACCAGATCTGTACATGTATAACAGACCTTGACCGGTGGGAGGGCGTGAGACATTTTATGCATGGTTGTGCATGGATGCAATAGTATTCTCCGGCAATGCATGGTTGTGCATGGATGCAATAGTATTCTCCGGCAATCTGACGGTACCGACACACCCCCGGAAAGGCTCATGAACGAGGTAGATTCCATCCACCGCGATACCTACAGCGACACCGACAACGGGACCATCAGCGCTCCGACGTCGGATGGATCAGGTCCGGGAGTCAGGGAGACCCGGGCAAGCATCATCGACTGGAGCACCATCTGGAAGCCCCTCCTCCTGATCATCGGTGTCTTCCTGCTCTTCTTCTGGTTGCCGATCAATTCCGGCCGATTCGGTCAGGCAGTCCTGGAAGCCCTCGGCCTGGTGCGGTGGTATGCCCGTGAGCATGTGATCCTCTGCTTGATACCCGCGTTCTTCATAGCCGGCGGGGTAGCCAACTTCATTTCGCAGGGCGCTGTCATGAAGTACCTCGGGGCCGGGGCGAAGAAGCTGATCTCCTACAGTGTCGCCTCGGTGTCGGGCGCGGTCCTTGCGGTCTGTTCCTGTACGATCCTGCCGCTCTTCGCCGGGATATGGAAGAGGGGCGCCGGTCTCGGGCCGGCCACCACCTTTCTCTATTCCGGCCCGGCCATCAACATCCTGGCGATCGTGCTGACAGCGCGGGTCCTGGGTGCCCGGCTCGGGTTCGCGCGCGCAGTGGCGGCGATCGTGTTCAGCATCGTTATCGGGTTGATCATGCACGCCATATTCCGGAAGGAAGAGGAAGAGCGGGCAGAGGCCGCAATGAATCTGCCCGAGGAGGAGACCGGTCGAACCCTGGGACAGACAGTGCTCTATTTCGCGTCGATGATCGGAGTGCTGATATTCGCGACCTGGGGGCAGCCGGCGGAACCGGTCGGACTCTGGAATGCCGTGTTCGGTGTGAAGTGGTTCATCGCCGGTTTTTTCGCACTGTTGCTGGGAATCTTCCTGGTCCGCTGGTTCGCGGTCAGAGCCTGGAAGATCTCTGCGGTTGCCGCCGCGGTCCTGATCCTGGCCCTGCTGGTTCCCGACCAGCCACTGCTGGCGTTCTCGGCCGGGATCATCGGACTCTCCGTGACGATCACCACTACCCGGGGCGAAACCGAGAACTGGTTTCTCTCCACCTGGGGATTCACCCGGCAGATGCTGCCTCTGCTCTTTGCAGGAGTACTGGTCGCCGGACTGCTGCTGGGACAGCCGGGATCGGAGGGGCTGATTCCGTCAGAGTGGGTGAGCGGTCTCGTGGGAGGGAACTCGATCCTGGCCAACCTGTTCGCCTCGGTCATCGGGGCATTCATGTATTTCGCGACCCTGACCGAGGTACCGATCCTCCAGGGATTGATCGGTTCCGGCATGGGGCAGGGGCCAGCTCTGGCCCTGCTGCTGGCCGGTCCCGCGTTGAGTCTGCCCAACATGCTGGTCATTCGCAGTGTGATGGGAACGAAGAAAACGGTGGTATTCATCCTGCTCGTCGTCGTCATGGCCACGGTGAGCGGCATAATCTTCGGAGCATTGGTCTCCTGATCCGGGGGGAGAGACGTCTGATGGATCCCGATCCGAGAAAGATCGAACTTGAGGCGGGGCTGTTATCACTCCTGGGGCAGTCTACGAGACTGCGGCTGCTGTATATGCTCCGGGACGGGGAACTGTGTGTTTGCGAGATCCATCCGGCCATGCCGGAGGACCAGTCGGTGATCAGCAGACATCTGACCAGACTGCGGGAGATGGGTCTGCTCGATTCACGCAAGGAGGGTGTCTCGGTCTATTACCGGATCCGGGATCCAAGAGTGTTTGACCTGCTCGATCTGGCCGATACAATCCTCCGTGACCGGGCTCAATGGCGAGCCAGGGAAGCCGAACAGGTCTTCTGACAAAGCTGAATGCATCAAATCATCAGGTGATGGGACCAAAAGTGATGGGATCACAAGTGATAGGATCATCTATGAACAGTACCCGGGGTATTCTACGCGATAGCTGCTCCACCGGAGTGGCTGTACTGGTACTGATGGCGCTTCTGCCGGGCAGGAACGTGATCGGGCAGGAGCAATCTGATGCTCTTGAGCACTTCCAGAGAGAGATCGTCATGCGGTTGACCGGTGGGGCCGAAATCTCACCGGGCGTGCGGTTGAGCGACCGCACATCACCTGAGAATAGAGCTGTTGTGCGGGATTATCTGGCCTCACTGCTGGATTCGCTTGGCTTTGATCCGCAGCGCCAGCCCTATCGTGAGAACGGCGAAAACGTTTATGCGTTGCTGCCCGCCACCTTGCAGAGCGATGAATACATCGTGCTGGGTGCTCACTTCGATTCGGCCCGCCAGTCTCCGGGAGCGAACGATGACGCAACCGGATGCGCGGCGGTACTGGGTGCGGCAAGCTACCTGGTCTCTCTGCAGGAACGATCTAGAAACATCTATTTTGTACTCTTCGATGAGGAGGAGCGTGGTCTGGTGGGGAGCCGGGCATTTGCCGGGATGCTCCAGGAGGAAGAGTTGACTGTGGTGGCGGTTCACACGATCGACCAGATGGGATGGGATGCTGACGGTGACCAGGCGATCGAACTGGAGCTGCCGTATACCGGCGCGTTGGAGCTCTACCGGGAAGCGGCGAAGGTCTCGGGTTACTCGTCTCAGTTGCATGTAACCGAAGAGCCGGGATCGGATCATTCGGCCTTCCGTCGTCTCGGCATGCCCGCCGTCGGTCTGACCGAGGAATATCGCAATGGGGACACAACTCCGCACATCCACCGTCCGGGCGACACCTGGGATACGGTGGATTTCGACTATCTGGCTGCCGTCACCCGACTCATCCAGAGTGCGATGGTCATTCTTACAGGCCCCGTATCACCATAAGGTTACTCGACTTCGAATCTTCCTACATTACGGATAGATTTCAGAACTGACGGTGCCTCCCTTTTCAGATGAGACAGTAATCCGTATCTGTGCATCGGCGTCAAGTTTCTGCACGATCCAGACCGCAACGGCAGTGTTGCCGCGATCTCCGGTCGTGACTGACCAGGAACCGACCAGGTGTCCAAGGTCGATCCTGGATTTCCCCTCAACCAGTTCACAACCCTCCAGCTCGATGGTGGCGATCACCCCCCGCACGACCTCGGCCTCCATCCCCCGTTCGGTCAGATTGGTGGGCAAATACCCCGAATTGGTTACGGTAACTTCCACCCTGAACCGGTCATCCCCGAGCGGAGTCACCTGCGGTTCAGCCATTTCCAGCAGCGGTGACTGATCCGCCAGCCACAGGATCCACGGCATCTGCAGG
>JALGWK010000260.1 GCA_025774205.1 bacterium | reverse complement strand
CACAGGGATGAAGGCCGCGAACACCCGCGGTCAGCGGCAACCGTCGATTCAGCTCAGGCCCGGTTCATGGAGGCGGGTTGTGAACTGGTTACACGAGTCGAAGAATACCTGCACCTGATCAGCGTACTCAGGAAACCTGTCTGATCCGTTTCGCCCGTTTATGGGCTTCGGTCATGTCGATGATCTGCATGGTGCCCTCGTGTATTCGATGGGTATATACAGATTGGCGGGGCGCATTCCCGGATTCAGATTGCCTGACACCGGATCAGTATGACAGGCGTAAAAAGGTAATGGAAATGGAACTTGAAGGCTCGCTTCCCTTCCTGGGTGACCTGGTGCTCCTCTTCCTCCTGGGAGGTGCCAGTGTCTACATCTGCCAGCGGCTCAGGATAGCTCCGATCGTCGGCTACCTGCTGGCCGGCGCCCTGGCTGGCCCCGGTGTTCTCGGACTGGTCCGAGATACTCTCCTTGTGGAGAATATGGCCGAAGTGGGCGTCATCCTGCTCCTCTTTACGATCGGTCTGGAGTTTCATCTTGAACGATTGCAGAGAGTCATGCGCCTGGTGTTGTTGGGTGGTGGACTGCAGGTAGCGGTCACGATCCTGGTCAGTGGGTTGTTGCTGACCGTGCTGGGTGTTGCCCCCCTGACAGCGATATATACCGGGCTGCTTGTGACGCTGAGCAGTACGGCCATCGTGCTCAGGGTCCTGGGCGATCGCGGGGAGCTCGAGGGTCAGGCAGGGAGTACCGCACTGGCGCTGCTTATCTTCCAGGACCTGGCTGCAGTGGGGATGATCCTGCTGCTCCCCTTCCTTGCAGAACCCTCGGGGGGGAACACCATCCATCTGGTTGCTGCCCTGGGCGAGACCGTACTCATCGTCTTCGTCGTGCTGTTTGCTGCTCGCCGCGTGGTTCCCTGGTTGCTGGACCTGATCGCGCACAGTCGCAGTCAGGAGCTCTTCCTCCTGACGATTGTCACCCTCTGCTTTGGAACTGCCTGGGCGCTCCACTTCGCCGGTGTCAATCTGGCCCTCGGGGCTTTCCTGGCTGGACTGCTGGTCAGTGAGAGTCGGTTCGGTCTGCAGGCTCTCAGTCAGATCCTGCCGCTGCGAACAGTTTTCAGCGCTCTATTCTTCCTCTCGGTGGGAATGCTGTTCGATCCCGTCTTCCTGCTGTCGAATCCCCTGCTCATTCTGGGTACAGCTGTGGGAGTGGTGGTAGTGAAGGGTCTGCTGACGGGGGGGGCGGTCCGGCTTACAGGCATCCCCGTACGGATCGCGGCGGCGGTCGGTCTGGGACTGGCGCAGATCGGAGAATTCTCCTTCGTGATTGAGCGAGCCGGCGCGGCGGTAGGTCTTACGCCGGCCGGAATGGGATCGACCGGCCGGCAGCTTTTTATCGCGGTCAGTGTGGTCCTGATGGGAGTGACCCCTTTTCTGGTGGCGGCCGGTTCTGCCCTGGGAATCCGTCATGCGGGATGGGGGGCGGGAGGATCTGATACTAGCAGGGAGGAAGATGAGCAGGATCCTGTATTACCCTCACCCGATCACACGATTGTGATCGGGTATGGACCCGGGGGACAGCGGGTCTGTCGGGCACTCAGAACGAGCGGGGTGCCGGTCGCGGTGGTAGAAATGAACCCGATGCTGGCCCGGCTGGCTGAGGCGGATGGGTTTGTAGTCCTGATCGGAGACGCATCACAGGAATTGATACTGGAGAAAGCCGGCATACGGCGGGCCCGACTACTGTTGATCGTCACCGGGGACTTGTCGGGAACTGTGCTGATAGTCCAGACAGCACATATGCTGAATCCCGGCCTCCGGATCATGGTGCGCACACGCTTTATCGGGAGCGCTGACCGGCTTCATGAGGCTGGAGCTGAGCTGGTTGTGCCCGAGGAGCTGGAGACTGCCCTCAGACTCCTGGCAGCGGTTCTCGATGCCTATGATCTCCCAGAGGAGCGGATCACCGGACAGGTGGATGCCCTGCGTACCGACGATTACCTGCACCTTCGGCGATCCCTGTCGCCTCCGGATCCGGAGAAGTGAAACCGGTGCAGCCACCGACAACAGGCAGGAGATCATCTATTCGAAGATAAGCCGTAACGGTATGCCCGATAACCCGATCGACAGTGTTTACCTGATCGTAAGGGATATGGTATGCTCAGGGCGGAAATCGAGTTTCTTTAAGTGTGCGCGGAGAGAGAATAACCGTAGTACCTTCCTTATCTGCCAATCAGATCGACTTCAGAATCCTGGAAGGGGGGCTTCAGGCAGTGGCTTCGTATAAAGGAACGATAGGAATACTGACCGGGGGCGGTGATGTACCCGGATTGAATCCGGCTATCAGAGCGATCACCCTGCGGGCCCTGAAGGAGGGCTACCGGGTGCTGGGTATCAAGCGGGGTTGGGCAGGGATCGTGGATGTTGATCCGGAGGATGAAGAGGGGCGGGAACAACATATCATCGAACTCGACGCGATCTCGGTGAACAAGGTCGGTCGATCGGGCGGGACCTTCCTGCATACCTCCCGGACCCGACCGAGCCATCTTCCCCTGGAGTATATACCGGAGAAGGTGAAGGACCAGTACACCGATGAGATCAACGATGTCACTCCCCTCGTCCTGGACAACATCGAGGCGCTGGGGATCGATTTCCTGATCCCGATCGGCGGGGATGACACGCTCAGTTACGGCGCCAGGCTCCACCAGGAGGGGGCCAAGGTCGTCGCCATCCCCAAGACTATGGACAACGATGTTCCCGGGACCGACTACTGCATCGGTTTCAGCACCTGCCTCACCCGGACCATCGAGCTGACCCACCGGCTCCGGACCACCGCCGGTTCCCACGAACGGTTCCTGGTGATCGAGGTTTTCGGTCGCTACGCGGGATACACCGCCCTGCTGCCCACCATGGGCGGGGCCGCGAACCGGTGTGTGATACCGGAGCACCCGCTGGATGTCGAACTGCTCTGCGAATTGCTCACCAGTGACCGTCGGGAGAACCCGAGCAATTATTCGGTGGTGCTGGTCTCGGAGGGCGCCACCCTGGCAGGTGACTCCGATATGTATTTCGAAAATGAGGAGACCGACCAGTTGCTGAAGGACCTTTCTCCGAAGTACAACAACGGACGGCCGATCAATGTCGTCTCGCAGCAGCTCAGCTATCTGATGCGGAGCGGCGACCCCGACGCCCTCGATTCGATCGTGCCGATGGTATACGGCAACATCGCCTTTGACTGTGTTCAGGCAGGGAAATCAGGCCGGCTGGTGAACCTGCGCAACGGGGTGTACGACAACGTGCCGATCGATGTCATCGTCGGGCGCAAGAAGGTCATCGATGTCGCCAAGTACTACAACACCGAGAGGTTAAGGCCGATCTACAAGACCTTCAGCGGGCATCCGCTGTTCGTCATGGCTTCTGATAGCTGAACGGGAAGCGGTCGATCCGGTCGAGTTTCACGACCTCAAGCTGTGGTCCGGCGGTAACGGTGAGTGAGCCGGTGCCGGCGTAGTATTCGCCGTCCGCCATGTAGGGGATCTCTTCGTCGTCTGCCTCCGCCGTAACTTCAATTCGTCTGGCGCCGCAGAGCATGATCTCGTCAGGGTATCCTTCACTTTTCCTCTGGATCAGGGGAGGGATCACTCTCGCCGCGGTCCGGCGATCCAGGTCCTCCACCGCGACCACCTTGAAACCGTTCTCGGGGCAATCCATCTCCCGCAGTGGTTTGAAAACCGGCAGTCGTCTGAGCGCCGAGGCGTACAGCCCCGTGAAGCGGTTCGCTTCGAATTCCCTGTCGTCGATACGGATGACCCAGGGACAGGCCTGGAAGGCGCGTCGGGCAAAGGAGCCGCCGGTCAGGTAGCTCCCGGCCAGGCGGGCGCCCAGGAAGATGTGCGAGAGCGCCACCTGCCCACCGTAGGTGATGTACTCTGCCGAGACATTCCGGAAGGCTCCCAGGCCGAAACTGAGGGTGGCGCGTGATCCGACCCTGAGGGTGGGGAGGGTTCCGGTCGGCAGGGGATGCTTCTCGAGCCATGCCTCCCGGAGGATCGAAAGGGCGACGACCGGCTCGACGCAATCGGTCTCCTTGGCCACGACTCCGGCGGTGCCGCCGTGGAGCAGCAGGAGCCTCGGCGGAGTGGCGCCCTCCCAGATCTGGAGAATCTCGTGGACCAGGCGCTGCACAGTTCCGTCACCGCCCGAGATAACCAGCAGGTCGAGTTCGGCATTCCGCCACTCTTTCATGGAGCTGGTCAGAACAGCCGGGTCACCGATCACCACTGTCTCACCCATCTCGCGGAAGGCGTTCGCGAACTCCTCGGTCTCCCCGCGGTTCCTGGCGTTCCGGAACGATTCGGGATTGAGGATCAGGG
>JALGWK010000259.1 GCA_025774205.1 bacterium | reverse complement strand
CTCGATCCGTAACGGGCCTGGTAGAAGTCGCCGGTGGTGATGCAGCGCATCCGCCGGAATACCGGAGCGATGAGCCAGAAGAAGGGGGTGACGAAGAGCCAGAGCCACTGGTACCAGATCCCCGAGGCGCCGTCGGTGTAGGTCTTGGCCGAAACGCTCACGGCCTGGTCGGAGTGGGTTCCCGTCCCGAAGGAGAAGAACATCATCATCAGCTTGCCGTACTTGCGGTCGCTGATGAAGTAGCTCGACATGCTCTTCACCCGCCGGACGGCCAGGACACCGACGACGGCGATGCCGGCGAGATAGATCACGATCACCAGCCAGTCGATCCAGCTCACACCCAACATCAGATGATACCCGTAACTTGTTGCAGGAAAATAATCACAGCGATTTGACAACCTCGACTATGGCCTGCAGGTTCTCGATCGGAGTGCCCGGGGAGACACCGCCGCCGGCCGAGACGAGCAGGGGGCCGATCGAGTCGATCTTCCCGACCAGTTCAGCGGTCGCGGCTCTGACCTCCTCCGGGGTGCTCCGTACCAGGAGGTCGAGTGGCGGGAGGTTCCCCATCAGGATGACCTCCTCGCCCAGAGCGTTACGGGCGTGCTCCAGGTCTATCTCATGACTGAAGTTGAAGACGTCCATCCCGATCGTGGCCAGCCCCTCCAGCATGGCCTTGTTGGGAGTATCGTTGTGGTAGAAGTGGATCAGGTCGGGGAAGGCCTCGAAGATCCGGGTCAGCTGGGGCAGGGCGAAGGTCCGGGCATCTTCGGGACTTATCATCCCGACGATATCGTCGAGGACGATGACGGCGATCGGCTCCTCCATACGGGCGAGCTGGCTGGTGAGCCAGGCGATGCAGTGATCGGTGGTCTTCTCGATCAGGGCCAGACAGGCCTCTGGCTCCAGTTGCGTGGCCAGGAGCAGTTCGGTCACTCCGGTGAGATGGGAGGCTACTGCCATCGGTCCCCGGGCAGCCGCTATCCTCGGGGCTATCCCCAGATCGATGAGTCGGGGCATCATCCGTTCATAGTGCCGCAGGAGGACAGGCATCAACCCGTCGATCTCCGGATCGGGGACCGGGGCGTCTGCCAGGGTTGTCAATCCGCCGGGATGTGTCCAGATCGATGGCGGTGAGTTCCGGCTCCATCGGATCGGAGCCCCCCAGCCGCTCGGTTCGGCGGCCATGCCGTATTCCCACCAGGTACCGGGTACGAAGGCGACCCCGGGCAGGTCGGTTACGACCCTTGTCCAGGTCGCGAGCCAGATGTCGGGGTCGAAGAGGTAGTCGAGGGTGTCGGCCTCCATGTATCCGGGCAGCCAGGGAGAATCGATGATGAGGGCCACCATCGGGTGCTCGCGGTCAGGACTCCGGAGGAACGTTTCGAAGCGGATGAGGGTCTCTGAATAGTCCGGTATGGTCATCTCCTCGCTCCAGCCGGCAGGTCCGTTTCCTGTGAATGGCCCGGTGGTTCAGGTGGGCGGATCGAGTATACACAGGCAGACGCGTATGGGAACCGTTGCTGACATCGCCTGATTGATTCAGTCATCAACTTCGTACCGGATGCGTTCCATCGAGAAGGTCTCGGTGATGCGCAGGTAGGAGTTGAGGTTGAGACGACCGATCACGTCCATCGCCTGCGGATCGATCCCCTCGATCCGGTCCCACTCCAGGTCGTCCCGGATCCGGTAGGCGGTGACCTCACCAAGGATGAGGGACGCCGGCGGGTCGCCGACCGGGATGATCTGCTGCAATGAACATTCGAGGGCGGCGGGTGAGTCGGCGATCCGGGGCACGTTGACGGTTTCGGAGGGGGCCAGTTCGATCCCGATCTCTTCCGGCTCACTCATCCCGTACGGGTACTCGGTCGCGGAGCGGTTCATCTGCTCAGCCTGATCCCCGCTCACCAGGTTCACCACGAACTCACCGGTCGCCGCGATGTTTCGGGGGGTGTCCTTCTCGCCGTGCCTGCCCTGGCCGGCACTTACGGAGATGACCGGTGGTTTGCTGCGTACGCCGCTGAAAAAGCTGTACGGCGCGGCATTCACGATTCCGTCAGGACTGACGCTGGTCACCCAGGCGATGGGACGGGGAACGATCAGGCTGATCAGGATTCGGTGAGCCTCGAGTCCGTTCAGAGTGGCGGGATCGATCATCATTGGCTGGCACCTCCGGTGGTCCGGCGTCGTCAGGCTGCAGATCGAAAAGTGTATACCTCTCCCGGAGTCGGGCACCAGCCATGTTCGAATCTGGACCGCCCGGGGAGGTGCCTGTTTCAGCCCCGCGGCGCAAAGGAACCGTCCATGAACACTCCCAGCTCCCGGTAGCGGTCATACATGGACCGGTATCGCTGGGCGTTCTCCCGGTCGGGCCGGTATTCGGCGTCGAAGCCGCTGCCCATGGCCTTCTGGGCTGCCTCGATGGAACCGTGCACCCCGGCGGCGGTAGCGGCCGCCATGGCGCTGCCCAGCGCGGCGGCCTGTTCGGCCCGGGCCACCCTGATCGGGACACCCAGGACATCCGAGATGACCTGCATGACAAAGGAAGATCTCTTCGGGATCCCGCCGAGGGCGATCACCCCGTCGATTCGTACACCCTCATCCCTGAATCGTTCGACGATCGCCCTTGCTCCGAAGGCGGTCGCCTCGACCAGGGCGCGGAAGATCCGGGGAGCGTCGGAGCCGAGAGCCAGACCGGCCAGGGCACCCTTCAGCGTCTGGTCAGCGTCGGGGGTGCGTCTTCCGTTGAGCCAGTCGAGAGCGATGATGCCTCCCTCATCGACTGGTAGCCGGGCGGCCTCCTCCGAGAGCCGGGGCAGGATCCGCTTCATGGTCGTCACGATGACCTCTTCCCGGTCCTCTCCCGTGAGGCCCGATTCCGGCAGGCACGCCTCGAGCGGCCAGGCGAGCAGTTCCCGGAACCAGGCGTAGACATCCCCGAAGGCTGACTGTCCGGCTTCCATACCGACCATTCCGGGGATGATCGATCCGTCCACCTGACCGCAGATCCCCCGGACCGTCCTGTCGCCGATCTCCCCGGCCGGCGTCACCAGCATGTCGCAGGTGGAGGTGCCCATCACCTTGCTCAGGATGTGCGGGGCGATCTCCGCGCCGACCGCGCCGAGGTGGGCATCGAGGGCGCCCATACCGACCGTGATCCCCGCCGGGAGTCCCAGGCGTCCGGCCCACTCCTCCGTCAGCTGTCCCGCGGGCACGTCGATCGTCCAGGTCTCCCTGAAAAGATGCTCCCGCGCTCCTGCCAG
>JALGWK010000258.1 GCA_025774205.1 bacterium | reverse complement strand
ATCTTTGTCGCCCGGGGGAACTACGCGGTTACGGCCAGCGATCCGGTCGTGCAGGACGCGAACGCGAAATCGCTCGACGCCAGTGATCCGGCCATCCTTGCTTCGGAGATCGGCCCCGACGAGATCCATCTCCATCACGCCGAGGAGCAGCACGGCGACTGGCTGAACTCGATCCTCACCCGGGAACCGCCGGTCGCTCCCGTCGAGGTGGCGCACCGGTCGTGTTCGGCCTGCCTGGTCAGTCACATCGCCATGAAGTTTCCGCGCAGACTGTACTGGGATCCGGAGACGGAACGTTTCCGGAACGACGACGAGGCCAATGCCATGCTTGCCCGTCCCGAGCGGTCTCCCTGGGGCATCGAGGTCTGACCTATGGCGAACAGTGGATCCAGTCGTCATCGACTCCTGGACAGGGTGCCGGACTCTTTCCTGCTGATCATGCTCACGATCGGCGTCACCGCCTGTTCCGGACGGAATGAAGCGGGGGGAGGTGGTGTGCAACTGATCCAGATCAATCCGGGGCATTTCCACGCCGGACTGGTCCAGAAGACGATGTATGAGGGGATCGATCCCGGGGTCCATGTCTATGCTCCCGCCGGCCCCGATCTCGACGATTTCCTCCTCCGGATCGATGGTTACAACTCCCGGGCCGAGCACCCGACCGGCTGGTCGATGACCGTGTACCGGGGACCTGATTACCTGGAGAGGATGCTGGCCGAGATGGATGGTAACGTCCTCATCACGGCCGGCAACAACGCCCGGAAGACCGAATACATCCATCAGGCCGTCTCGGCCGGTCTGAACGTCCTGGCCGACAAGCCGATGGTCATCATGCCCGAGGCCTTCCCCCTCCTCGAAGAGACGTTCGCGATCGCCGGGGAGAACGGCGTTCTCCTCTACGATATCATGACCGAGCGGTTCGAGATCACCAACCTGCTCCAGAGGGAATTTTCGATGATCCCGATCCTCTTCGGAACCCTCGAACCGGGGAGCCCTGAAGATCCCGCCATCACCAAAGAGAGTGTGCATCACCTCTTCAAGTATGTCTCCGGTAATCCCCTGGTGAGGCCGGGATGGTTCTTCGATATCGGGCAGGAAGGGACCGGGCTGGCCGATGTGGGCACCCACCTCGTCGATCTGATCCAGTGGGAGTGCTTCCCCGGCGAGATCATCGATCACGAATCGGAGATCGAGGTACTGTCAGCCCGTGGCTGGACGACCGATCTGGAACTGGAGCAGTTCACCCGGGTGACCGGGCTGAGTGAGTTCCCCGGTTACCTCGACACCTTTATCGAAGAGGGACGACTGCGGTATCCGTGCAACGGGACCATGACCTACCGGATCAGGGGTGTCTCTGCCCGGGTGTCGGTCACCTGGGCATTCGAGGCGCCCGAAGGCACCGGTGATACCCACTATTCGATCATGTGCGGAACCGGGTGCAACCTCGTCATCAGGCAGGGCGCCGAAGAAGGATATCGACCGACCCTCTATATCGAGACGCGGCGGGGCGGAGACGACTTCGAGGCCATTATCGAGCTGGCCCTCCAGGAACGGATCACGCCGACCTGGCCCGGTGTCGAGGCGATCCGGCTATCGGATGGAGTCTGGCGGGTGGAAATCCCCGATGAGTACCGGATCGGTCATGAAGCCCACTTCGGCCAGGTGATGGAGCGATACCTGGAGTATCTCGAGGCAGGGGCTCTCCCCGACTGGGAGGTCCCGAACATGATCGCGAAATACCATACCACCACCACCGCGGTCGGGATGATCGGGGACCGATGATCACCGTCGGATGAGAGAGCAGTCCGGCTGCGTCCGCAGCCGGATCAACCACCCAGAATCCAGTAGAAGACCGCGATCAGGAGTCCGACTCCGATCCAGCCGGCGAAGAATCCGATGACATCCGTGAGGGTCGGCTTCGGGATCTCGAAATCGGGATGATCGAACCAGACCTCGCGCGGGGCCGGTTCGGTCCCCGGCGGCAGGGTGAACGGTTCGGTCTCCGGTTCGTCGGTCCCGATCGGCGTGCGCAGGCAGGTGTAGAAGGAATCGAGCTTCTCCTTCGCCACCGGTCGGGTGTAGAGACTGACGACGATCATCGTCACCAGCCCGGCGGAGAGGTAGCAGATCATCTGCCAGGGCAGGGAGATGACTCCGTCGTTGAGGAGGAATCCCGGGAGGGTATGGGGCATGAGATCGGTCCAGAGCCAGACAGCGAAGCTGGCCAGGGTAGCGCACCAGGTCGCGGTCGCTGTGGCCCGGCGCCAGAAGAGTCCGACCCAGAAGGGGATACCCATCATCGCCGCGACCTTCCAGAAGACCTCCAGGCCGGTGACAACCGATTCGAAGGTGAAGGCGAAGAAGATACCGCAGGTGACGACAACGAGTGAAGTGATCCGGCCGACCCGCATGTAGTGCCGGTCGCTCCGGCCCTTTGCCAGGTGAGGGCGGTAGATGTTCTGGGTGAAGAGCGCCGAGGAGCTGACCATGAAGGCATCGCACGAGCTCATCACGGCAGCCAGCATTGAAGCGATGAAGAGACCGACCAGTCCCGGTATGATACCCGGCAGAAGCCGATGAGCCATCAGCCCGTAGACGTGATCGATGTCCACCTCCCTCCCCAGGTAGAGGCCCACCGCGCACAGCCCCGTCAGGGTCCAGGCGATGGTGCAGATACGTTTGAAGAATATCCCCACCATCAATCCCACCCGGCCCTCCATCTCGGTCTTCCCTGCCGCGGCCATACCCATGTTGTGCGGCTGGGTTACCCAGCCGACGAGGCCGTTGAAGGCGATCACCGCTATGTAGAAGGCCGTGATCCCTTCCGGCGCCACGATCCTGAACATGGCGGGGTCCTGCACCAGGGCCTTGAGACCGACTATTCCGCCAACTGCCGAGAGGGCGAAGGGGAGGATCAGGAAGGAGAGGACGATCGTCAGCAGACCCTGGATGAAGTCGGTCATGATGGCGGCGTTCAGTCCGCCGGCGATGCCGTAGGCGACGAAGATCACCGTCATGCCGAAGATCGCCACCCAGGGATTGATGGCACCGCCCGACACGGCGGTGATCATGGCGCTCGAGCCTTTCAGCATGACCCCGATGTTGACCATCAGTTGCAGCATGCCAATGGCGGCAAAGAGTACCGCCACGCTCGATCCGTAACGGGCCTGGTAGAAGTCGCCGGTGGTGATGCAGCGCATCCGCCGGAATACCGGAGCGATGAGCCAGAAGAAGGGGGTGACGAAGAGCCAGAGCCACTGGTAC
>JALGWK010000257.1 GCA_025774205.1 bacterium | reverse complement strand
GCACCTCTTCGAGCCCCAGCGGGTGGTGAACTGGGCGATGATCGAGCGGAAGGGCCCGACCTATGGCGAATTCGCCTGGGTCGAGAACCCGCGGCCGGAAGCCGCCATCTATTATCACCTGAAGGATGAGGTCGACAAGGTACGCGTCGTGATCACCGACCTCGAGGGTAACGAGGTCTCCGCCATCAATGGTGACAAGGCCGGAGGCCTGCACAAGACCACCTGGAATCTGCGCGTTCGCGCCCAGGGTGGTGCCGGTGCCCGGGGTGGCGGTGGACAGCGCGGTGGCTTCGGCGGCGGCAACCCCGTCGGCACCTACAAAGTCATGCTGGAAGTGAACGACGAAGTGGTCATGACCCACACCCTGCGGGTTGTCCTGGATCCGATCCTCAATCCTGACAAGCCGTAAGCAGTTTCCGCAGACATTCAGTCGCGGATCGAGAGGGCCGGCAGGTGATGCCGGCCCTCTTTTTTTCCTCTCCGGCGATACGGCGGTCGGAGTACCCGATACCTGTCGACCGGTATTCATCAGCAGGTAATAATCTGATGTTCTCACGCACCAATACATGTCCGGACACCATGGCAGGGAACGCCCGCGGATCAGACCCTTTTGAAGGAGATGAACCCGATTATGACCATATCACGTCGAGAGATGATCAGAATGAGTGCCGGAGCAGGCGCGGCATTCATTACGATACCAGGTGATCTCTTCCCCCAGGATCGCCCGATGATCATGAAGACCATCCCCTCTTCCGGAGAGCAGATCCCCGCGGTCGGGCTGGGAACTTCATCCAGCTTCCGCCGCGCCGCGGCCGGAGAACGGGATCCAATCCACGAGGTGATCAGGCACCGGAGGCGGCCAGCTGATTGACACGGCCCCATCATATGGAGATTCAGAGCCGGTCATCGGTGAGATCGTCACTGACCTGGGTGTGCGTGATAAACTCTTCATCGCCACGAAAGTACGGATCGAAGGTCGTGAAGCGGGGATCGCCGAGATGGAAGCATCCTTCAGACGGCTGCAGACCGACCGGATCGACCTCATGCAGGTGCATAACCTGACCGATACCGACACTCAGCTGGCCACCATCCGTGAGTGGAAAGCCCAGGGACGGATCCGCTATGTCGGTGTTACGACCTCCTCCGACCGTTCGCATGACGCGATGGTCGAGATCATGACCCGGGAGGAACTCGATTTCATCCAGGTTAACTACAACCTCGCCCAGCGGAACTCCGCGGAACGGATTCTGCCGATGGCCCGGGACAAGGGCATCGCTGTGCTGCTGAATCTGCCATTCGGACGGGGGCGCCTGTTCCAGGCGGTCGGTGAAAGGGAACTCCCTGACTGGGCCGCCGAGTTCGATTGCGGGAGCTGGGCCCAGTTCTTCCTGAAATACCTCATCTCTCATCCGGCCGTGACCAGTCCTATCCCGGCGACATCGAAACCGGGGCATCTGGTGGATAACCTGGGCGCGGCATTCGGTCGACTACCCGATGCCGCGACCCGCAGGCGGATGGAAGAATTCTACGACAACCTTGGTGGTTGATTTCCTTACTCCTCAATCTGGCGCTCGATCCGCCGTTTGCCGAGCCAGGCAAAGAGCGAATAGAGCCCTACCATGATAGCCGGACCCAGGAGGGCCGGCAGCCAGGTATTGGCCCAGTCGGACAGGGGCGGGATACCGTATGCGATGAGACTCACTCCCGTCACCAGGCCGGCCAGGATTCCGTACGCGATCAGCGCGCCTTTCAGGTTCGGGACCGGCAGGATCCCGCCCAGGTAGAGTTGCGTTCCCATGTAACCGAAGATCGAGATCGCGAGTACCACCTGGATATCCCGCAGCTCCCCATCGGGCTGGCCAAGCACGTAGAGGCGGTAAAAAAGCACTCCGGCCAGCAAGAGCTGGGTGATATGCAGAAAGAAATAGGCGGTTCGAGTCGCGGTCTGCCTGGACCGTTCATCCACGTTGAATCTGTTTAACATCACTTCCCCCCCTTGATCCAGAAGAGTTCATCGAGACTCTTCCCGGTTATGCGAGCCAGCAGCAGGCAGAGTTTCAGGGTCGGATTGTACCTGCCCGCCTCGATCAACCCGATCGTCTGACGGGTCACACCGGCGAGTTCAGAGAGTTCCGACTGCGTCATTCCCTGTTCTACCCGGGCCAGTTTGAGACTGTTTTCGAACTCGAGATCTTCCATTACGCTCTCCTGGACAATTCAGATACGAGATCTCCGGGGCGTGGTTCCACGCTGAACGAACATCCGAATAGTAATATATATATTACAAGATGTCAACTATACTTTCCATAATGTCGCTTATAGTATGCAATCGTCTCTCCGGAGAATCTCCGATACCGATACAAATATCCTGCCGATCGCAAGTGTCGATTGGCTGTAAGCGTTAAACGTGCGATAATCACTCACTGGTCAGGAAAGCGTAATCCATGATCCTCCCTGGATCAGCGCCCCGCACAGCATTTCAGGAAAGCGCTGAACAGGATCAGATCGTGGTACGTCTTCCTGTCAGGCGGCTCAGGTAACGTAGCATTGGAACCAAAGGCAGTGTCGCTGCGTATGCCTGATAGAACAGGTGAGTGCAATGGCCTCTGAGTGGCGAAATCCGCGATTCGACATCAAGATGCAGGCAGGGACTGTCTTCGAACAGGCCCTGAGCCTGAGTCTGGCGATCGTGATCCTGCTCTTCCTCACGCTGCAGACCGTTAAAGTCGATGTCTATGAGGCCGCCTTCGGAACCGAGTTCGTCGGCATCGAGGATATCCCGATCACCGACCAGCTGCGGGTTCCCCCTGCTCCTTCGAGGCCGATGATCCCGGTTCCCACCATGGATGAGTCGATCCCCGAAGATGTGACCATCATGGATACCGAACTCATGGTCGATACGCCGATGCCCACCATGGGTACCCCGGGAGTCAGTGCCGGCTCACCGACCGGAACAAGCGCCAATCGGACCTACACAACCTATGATGAGGCACCCGAACTCATCAGGATGGTGATCCCGGC
The DNA here is from genome assembly GCA_025774205.1 of bacterium. GTDB lineage: Bacteria > Blakebacterota > Blakebacteria > Blakebacterales > Blakebacteraceae > Blakebacterum. Next base: position 1,113 of record JALGWK010000257.1, on the reverse strand, counting down.
CTATCCGGAGGAGGCCAAGAGAAGGAATATCGAGGGCCGGGTGATGTTCCAGATCATTGTGGATGAGAACGGCAGGGTCGTCGAGGCCAACGTGATCTCGGCCGTCCCGCCCGGCATCTTCGAAGAGGCAGCGCGGGAAGCCATCATGCAGTGGCGCTACCGGCCGGCGAAGATCCGCGACCGCCCGGTCCGGATCCGAATGAACGCCCCGGTGACATTCAGCAAGAGCGGCGGCACCAGGCCGTAACACGCGCGATCATCTCCGCGCGCCTACCGCCGCGCGGCTACCCGAAATCATCTCCCGTGGTATCGCCATAATGGGCACGCAGGCGCCTCAGTTCCACCTTGAGATCCTCCCTCACAGCCGCGTACCCGGGGTCGGCATAGACGCTGTTCATCTCGCGGGGATCGAGTTCCAGATCGAACATCTCCCACTCGTTCAGGTTCCTGTCATCCGGGTAGTAATAGTAAATCAGCTTGTAACGATCGGTCCGTACGCCGTAATGCCTGGCAACCATATGCACGGCGGGATATTCGTAGTAGTGGTAATAGATGCTCTCCCGCCAGTGCCTGCCCCGGCGGCCTTCCATGAGCGGCAGAAGCGATTCCCCCTGCATGTCGACCGGCACATCGATCCCCGCCGCGTCAAGGAACGTCGGAGCGTAATCGATGTTCTGGATCATGTGATCGACGGTGCTGCCGGCCCTGATAACCCCCGGCCAGCGGGCCACGAACGGCATGCGCAGTGACTCCTCGTACATCCAGCGCTTGTCATACCAGCCGTGGTCCCCCAGGAAGAAGCCCTGGTCAGAGCTGTAGATGACCAGGGTGTCATCGGCCAGACCCGACTCATCGAGCCAGTCAAGCAGGCGTCCGATATTGTCATCGACCGAGGCGATGCACCTGAGATAATCCTTGATATAGCGCTGGTAGTAGTAACGGACCCGATCATCACCAACCGGATTCGCCTCACGGAAGGCTTCATTCCGGGGATCGTAAGCTTCGTACCAGCGCGCCCGCTGCTCATCGGTGAAACGGGCATCGATATTCCGCCAGGCCCTCTGATCCCCCTGATTGTCCTCTGCCGGGGGAGTGATCTTCAGGTCAGCGGCC
>JALGWK010000256.1 GCA_025774205.1 bacterium | reverse complement strand
TTGCCCTCGGCGAGCAGCTGTCCGTGGGTGCTGCTGGTATGGAGCTCCACCTCGGCGGGGTGGCAGACACTGCAGTCGACCGGGGCGGTGATCGTTTCACACGGCCGGTGCAGGGAAGAGGCTACCTCGGAGTGGCACTGGGCGCAGGCGGTCCCTGAATGGCTGGAGGCATTGTACGCCTGCTCGTCCACGAAGAGGGAGATGGTCTCCCCGCCGCTGACCATGGTGAGATCGGGATCGTCATGACAGCTCAGGCAGTCGCGGTTCGCCGCCCCCGACTCGTAGAAGACCCGCCGGATCTGGTGGGGTGAGTGACACTCCACGCAGGCGGGGATCATGTGCGGTTCTTCTTCCCACAGGCGCCCTTCGATGACCTTCCGATGGACCCGCTCGATCTGGCCGTGACACTGGGTGCAGGTGGCCGCCACGTTGTCCCGGTGGATGCTCGACCTCGGATCGGTGTGGGGCAGGATCAGGTGGGAATTGTGGCAGGAGGTGCAGACCGCCGTTACGGTCAGCCCCTGCCGGAAGAGTCCCTCACCGTGAATCGAGAGGGAGTAGTTCTCCAGAATCTGGTCCTGCGGGATGTCGTGGGTCCGGGAGACCGGCGTGCCCTCGTGATGGCACTCTCCGCACAGCATGGGGATGTTCATCACCGAGGTTCTGGAATCGGGATCGGTGTGGCTGCGAACCTCGTGACTGCTGTGACAGTCCACACAACCCGGGGCCAGTTCATCGCCGCGGGCGGCTGCCAGCCCGTGGAGTGATTCAGCCTGCTGGGCAGCCACGTCCCCGTGACACATGGCGCATTCGACATCCATCAGCTGCTCGGCGTGGGGGAAGTCCTCCGAACCGGCCAGGTCCATATGGCAGTCGACGCAGTTCATGGCCGCCATACCATGCACCGACCGGGAGTAGGCATCGAGGCTCAGGGCGAGGTCCTCGGCCCGGTCCATCCCTTCGAATACGGAGACCTCACCGTGGCACATCATGCAGAGCTCGTTCTCCTGGGCCTCGACCGGCAGGGCGCTGAAGAGCCCGGCGATCAGGAGCAGGGGAACAAGGATGTTTCGGCGTGATGTGACCGACATGCTCTAGTAGTACTCCCCGCCGGTATGACAATCGGTGCAGCCCATGAAACGCCACGCTTCGCCGATATCCTCGGGGTGTTTGAACTCGAGACCTTCGGGAGTGATGGCCGTCATGAGCGCCTCGGCCGGTCCCTGGGAGAGGATCGTGTGACAGAGCCGGCAGTCCTGACTGATCGTTTTCCCCTCGTCGGTTGCCATCCGGTCGTTGTGGCATCGGAAGCAGCCGGGAAACTCCTGGTGGCCGATGTGGGAGGGATAGGCGCTCCAGCTGGCTTTCATGAAGGGGAAAAACCAGGTGGAGTAGAGTTCCTGGATACCCGACACGGCCTGCCCGATATCCGCGGCCCGGTCGGTGACGAGCTGAGGGTAGTTCTCCCCGTAGAAGTCCCAGACGCCGGCTTCGATGGCCTGCAGACCATCTTCGCGTGTCGGGTGCTCGGCGGCCAGCAGGTTGGTGCCGATCCGCTTGATGGAGGGCAATCCCCTCGGTACCCGGTCGCTCTCGATCCCTGTATCCATGGCGTGACGGGGTGAGAGGTACTGATGCGCCGGCCGGTTGTGACAGTCCATGCAGTCCATCACGCGGACTTCTTCATGGGGGAGGGCGGTCAGTTCCTCCTCGGTCAATGGATCATCGAGCGAGCGGAACACCTCCACTGTTCCATCGGGCCGGTGGTGACGCACCTCCCGGATTACACCCCTGGTACTGTCCATCGCCACGTACTCCACCGTCTGCGAGATGTGCCAGTGGATCCCATGCTCTTCACCCTGCAGACCGCCCGTACCGCCGGTCTTCATCACCATCTGGATGCTCCAGTGGGTGTTCTCCTCGTCGCTCCGGAAGCGGTTCACTTCCCACATCTGGTTGCCGTGGAATTTGGCCGGCCAGTGACAGTGCTCGCAGGTTTCCCGGGCCGGTCGGAGATTATGGATCGGGGTCGGGATCGGCTGCGGGTACTTCTTGAACAGGACGCTGTAGATCTGGTAGGCCCCGGAGAGTTTCGACCTCACGTACCACTCGGCGCCCTCGCCGATGTGACACTCCACGCATTTGACCCTGGCGTGCGGTCCTACCAGGTAGGTTGTGTGCTCCGGTTCCATGACCGAGTGACAGACAGTCCCGCAGAAGGGGACCGATTCGGTGTACTCGTAGAGTTTGTAGAATCCGCCCGCCGACAGGAAGAAGAGGATGACCGTACCGGTCGTGAAGGTGAAGAAGGCCAACCGGTGCTGCCGGTTGCTCATGTCGAAGGTCGGCATCGTCATGGCCGGCTTGTCCTGCCTGATCCTTCTCCAGACGACCCACATGCCGATGGGGATCAGCAGCAGTCCGAAGATCAGTGGTATGGGCAGGATCGCGAAGCCGATGATGCCGATGTAGGGATTCGGTTCCGCCTGGGAGGCGTCGACGATGAAGACGATGATGATCGCGAAAAACATGGCGATCGCCAGGGCAGCGCCGGCCAGGCTGATGGGATTGTAGACATACCGGGGGAAGCGCCGGGAATCGAGATCCTCTGATTCGGATACCGAAGTCTCGAGGATTTCCTCTTCGGAATCCCCCGCGTTTTCGGGATTCCCTGCGTTCGGTTGCTCACTCATCGATCAGCAGTCTCCGCTGAAATCTTCGCGCCAGGATGGATTCTCTTCATTATATGCAACGGGTATCTCAGTAAAAATCTATATTTTGGAGTCCTTACTCTTTTATTCCCGTAAGGGGCGTCTCAGACTGTATTTCCGCATCCGGTAGATCAGGGTATTGCGGGTGATGCCCAGCGCCCGGGCGGTCCGTGACTGGTTCCAGTCGTTGTTCTCCAGGGACGTGGCGAGGATCTCCTTTTCGATCTCCGCCAGCGGTGCCCCGGAGGTTACCAGCCCCTCGACCATCCGTTCCGATACCGGCTCGGGGCTTCCGATACTCTCCGGGAGGTCGCCGGAAGTGATCCGCTCCCCATCGATGAGGACTGCCAGCCGTTCGGCCAGATTCTGCAGTTCGCGGACGTTCCCGGGCCAGGCATATCCGAGCAGCCGTTCATATACCGGGGCTTCGACACGCAGTATCTCCCGACCCTGTTTCCGACAGGCCTCCCGCAGGAGGTGATCGAACAGGAGGGGGATATCCTGTTGCCGGGCGCGCAGCGGAGGGATGCTGATCGGAACCACGCTCAAACGATAGTAGAGATCCTCCCTGAAACG
>JALGWK010000255.1 GCA_025774205.1 bacterium | reverse complement strand
TGCCAGCGATTCCACCGACCGACCGACATGAACGTCTGATCAAGGTGGGTGTTGAGGGAGAAGAGCCGCGCGCTGAAAGACTTACGTCCCGGGAGGCCCAGAATGGCCGGGTTCACCAGCGCGGCGTCGATATCGTTCAGCGCCGTTCCACGGGCGCCCGCCATCGAATACCCGGCGACGCTGTAGGTGCCCTGCGCCTGAACCGGCGCCGGGAGTGTCAGGAGAGTGATGCTGAGGCCCGCCATCAGGAGGAGGGCCGGTACGAGACGTGTCATCGTGGAGCATGACCGCTGCGTCATCGCGGAACGTGACATCCCTGTTATCGTTGAGTGTAACATCACCGACCACCCCCTTCCCCGGTACCATCATCATCGGGATCGATCAACACCTTCACGGTCGCGAATGCCTTCAGAAAGGATCAACACCTTCACAGTCGCGAAGGCCTTCAGAAAGAGTCGATCGTTCCGGGAGAGTTTAAACGGCGAGCCCGGAGTTGTTGGCGGGATGATGATCTTCACTCCCGACCAGAATGGGTTCTCGAGGGTATCGAACTGTTCCCCGGTGATGGTAATGACCGTATCGGACGCGGTCGCCGCCGGATACTGCAGGGCGAGCACGAGGCTCACCTCGGGATCGGAGTACACCAGGCTGGAATCTACAGCGGTGTAGAAGCCCGCCTCCAGGTTCAGGCCGAGCGTACTCGAGAGACGATAGGTGAGGGTGGCCTCCTGGAACTCGACCGGCATGTCCTCGGAATCGAACAGCCCGTCGGCCTGGAACTCCTTGTCGAGCTCGATCTCGATCGGCGAGACGATGTCGAAGGCCAGGGGCAGGCTGAAGCGCAAGTCCGCTTGGAGGGTGGCACTGGTCGAAACGGTCCCGACCGTGACGCCGTCACCGATCGTGAACGATCCCGAATACCGTACCGTCTCGGGGAATGCGTTCAGGAAGTCGACGATGGTCGAGGTGTCCTTGTTGAGCAGGAGCACGCTGGTATCGGGCATCGCCACAGATCCAGCGCTCAGGGGAAAGTCTATCACAAGCGTGACAGGATCAGGCGTGCCCCCCTCACCGATCAGGGTGAGACTGAGACTGGCCGGGAACCCGATCGAGTGGATGACGGTGAATTCCAGCTCGACATCGGTCAGATTCACGCTTCGCAGTTCATCGAGGATGTTGCCGCTGTCGCTGGCCAGGTCGAAGGTCTCCTCGGCGATATCCACTGTGGTGCTGTCGAGAATCCCCTGGATCGAGTCGAGGATCAGATCGGTCATCGCGGCCGTTACGGAGATGGAATCCGAGGCGGACAGCGTGACTTCCAAACCCGAGCTGCCCGGCGAGTAGACGTTGACCGTCAGTTCGATTATCTGGCTGTCGATCCCGGCGTTGGTGGGCATGAGCGTGTAGCCGGAGAGATCGCTGACGTCGCTTACCTGCGACTGCGCCGGAGTGTCGAGGATGAAGGCGACCGGGGTGCCGAGGCCGTCGGTCAGGTTCGGCATCTCGATCGAGAGTTCGAACGGGATATCGAACTGGTTGTCGAGGGTCAGGGTGAAGGTCCCGCTGGCCAGCGTCGCGGCGGTGATGTTGACATCGTTGGGCAGGGTGACGCTGTCGGAGAAGTCGAAATCGATCTCGCCGACCTCCGCCGTGGCCGAGCTGACCGTCAGCTCACTCATGGCGACCTGGACATCGATGGCTTCTGTGCCGTCGATGGTGACATTTGTACCACCCAGGCTGGTGCCGTAGATCTCGACCGTCATGTTGTTGCTGAGCGTGAGACCGGCCAGGGAGGGCGTGAGCACCCGGGTGTCACCATGATTCAGCGTCCCTGAAGCGGTAATGTCGATATCGAGGATCAGGGCCGCCCCGGCGTCGTCATCAAGCAGCCGGATACCCAGGGGATCGAAGGGGAGCCGGGAGGAGTTGGTGACCGTGACGGTCATGGTGCCCGTGGCGATCGTGACCTGGGAGAAGCCGCTGAAACCGGAACCGAACGGAACGGTGGTGCCGGCCGGTACAGCGAAACCCGGTATCAGGGGAATCGTCCCGACGGGAGGAGCTGCTCCAAGGAGCAGACCCAGCCCGATCGACACCGACTGGCCCGGAACGGCCGGGACCGTGAAGTTACCCATCGAAGTGGCTACCGACTGGTTGATACCACTGATAGATATTTCATCGCTGATCCCGATCGGATCGAGGGACTCCTCGAACTCGACGAAGAAGAGGCTGTCGCCGCCGAAGCTGGAGAACTCGTCCTCATCCAACAGGTCAATGAGGTCGATCCATTCATCCAGTAGGGGGATGTTGAATTCCACTTCCCATGATGGAGCTTTGGGCTCGGTTGGAATTTCACATCCAGCCGCGAGGGTGAGCAGGGCAGCGACCACAAATAGAGCCCAGCTCTGGCCCAGTCCTCGATAGGACGAGTCCATACTGTGCATACGGTCTCCTCGATTGGGGATCCCAGGGAACATGACCCGGAACCGCACACGGGGATGGCGGCTGGCCAACCTGTATAATAAACCACAAAAAAGCCGAAAAATCAACTCCCTGAAAAAAATAGACAGAATCGGACTTTACCCCGGATCACACCCGATTTCAGGCTCAGCCTCCCGGATCACAGCCAATTCCGGGCTCAGCCTTCCGGATCAGGTCCCTTCCTGCCAGGAACGGAGGTATTTCTCCTGTTCAGGAGTGAGGGTGTCAATACCGATACCCATGGATTCCAGCTTCAGGCGGGAAACCCACTCATCGATCTCCGCGGGGACACCGTGCACCCGGACATCGAGGTCTTCCTGGCCGAGCGCCCACTGGCAGCAGAGAGCCTGCACCGCGAAAGACATGTCCATGACAGAGGCCGGGTGCCCTTCCGCGGCGGAGAGATTGATCAGGCGCCCTTTGGCCAGGACATTGATCCGTCGACCGTCCCTGAGAATGTACGCGTCGACATGGTTCCTGACCCCTTCCTCCACCCGGTCAGTCATCTCCAGGAGGCCTTTCAAATCTATCTCCACGTCGAAGTGACCGGAATTCGCCACCAGCGCCCCGTCCTTCATCTGCTCGAAGTGCTCGGCCCTGATCACTGATGTGTCACCGGTCAGGGTCACGAAGAGGTCCCCGATCGAGGCCGCCTCGTTCATCGGCATAACCGAAAAACCGTCCATCGCCGCCTCGAGGGCCTTTACCGGATCGACTTCGGTGACGAAAACCCGGGCCCCCTGTCCCCGAAGACGGGTGGCCACACCCCGGCCGCACCAACCGTAGCCGGCCACAACGCAGTTGCTGCCCGCCAGCAGCATATCTGTGGCGCGGATGATACCGTCGACCGTTGACTGGCCGGTGCCGTACCGGTTATCGAAGAGATGCTTGGTGAGGGCGTCGTTGACCGCCACGACCGGTATTTTCAGCGCCCCGTCGGCCGCCATCGCCCGCAGCCGGATCACCCCGGTGGTGGTCTCCTCCATCGAGCAGCGCACTCCTGTGAGATTATCGGTGTATTTGGTATGGAGCATAGTGACCAGATCGGCCCCATCGTCCATGGTGATGGCCGGTTCCCGCTCGAGCGCGGCCCGGATGTGCCGGTAATAGGTGTCCGTATCCTCGGCCAGGATAGCCTGTACGGCGATCCCGTCGTCGATCGAGAGACTGGCCGCGACATCATCCTGGGTGCTCAGGGGATTCGAGGCCACCAGGAAGAGGTCGGCTCCACC
>JALGWK010000254.1 GCA_025774205.1 bacterium | reverse complement strand
GGAGTCCGGTGGAAGAGAAGAGCGGTCGCAGGCTCAGCGCCGAGAAGCTCGTGAAGATCTACAACCGTCGTCGGGTGGTCGATGAAGTAACCCTCGACGTCGATCAGGGTGAGATCGTCGGTCTCCTTGGTCCGAATGGCGCGGGGAAGACCACCACCTTTTATATGATGGTCGGTCTCATCAGGCCGAAAGCGGGCCAGATCTATCTCGAGGGACAGGATGTCACTTCCCTCCCGATGTACCGTCGGGCTCGCCTCGGCGTGGGATACCTCGCCCAGGACGCGTCGGTGTTCCGCAAACTGACCGTGGAGCAGAACCTCCTGGCGATCCTGGAGACCTTCATGCGCACCTCGTCTGCCCGACAGGAGAAGTGCGACGAACTGCTTGAGGACCTGAACCTCACGCAGCTGAGGAAGCAGAAGGCCTTTACTCTGTCGGGTGGGGAGAGGAGACGGGTTGAGATAGCCCGGGCACTCATCACCGAGCCCAATTTCATTCTCCTCGATGAACCGTTCACCGGCGTGGATCCGATCGCGGTCGAGGAGATCCAGGAGATTCTGGAAAACCTGAAGGTGAAGGGCCTCGGCGTGCTGATCACCGATCACAACGTTCGGGAGACCCTCCATATCACCAACCGTGCGTATATTATGAATGAGGGGAAGATCCTTGTATCCGGAGATGCCAGGAGCCTCGTCAACGACCCTATCGCCAGGAAGGTGTATCTGGGAGAGCGCTTCTCGCTGAATTGAGTAGAGCAACGCGGTTCCCGCGGGGATACCTCGCCGGGAACGCCTTGAATGGGTGTGAAGGGGGGGGTAGAGTTAGTATATGAAGCTTATTCAGGAGACAAGGCTGGAACAGAAACTATCTCCACAGCTCATCCAGTCACTGAAACTCTTACAGCTCTCCACTCTCGAACTCGATCAGTATATGAAGCAGGAGCTGGACACGAATCCCCTCCTCGAGGAGAACCAGACCGCGGAGGTATCCCAGGAACAGGCAGTGCAGGAGAACCGCACCGAGACCGGCGAACAGTTCGACGAACAGGAATGGCGCCAGGTCATTGCCGAAGCGAGTGATGTCGGAGGACGGGGTTTCAAGGCGGATACCAGTCGTGAGTTTGCGGACCTTCCCCAGCCGGCCGAGGTCGGGCTCCAGGAGCACCTGCTGAACCAGCTCAAATACACCGGGCTGGCTGAAGGTGAGATCCCGATCGCGGAAGAGATCATCGGCAACATCAATGAGGATGGGTACCTGACCACCACGATCGAGGAGATTGTCGAATCATCTGAGTTCGAAGAGCAGGACATCGAGCGCGTACTCGGGGTGATCCAGTCCTTCGATCCCTCCGGGATCGGAGCCAGGAACCTTGAAGAGTGTCTTTCGATCCAGCTCCGGGAGAAGGGACTGGAGAACACCATCCTGATGGCCCTGGTCGAGGAGCACATGGATGACCTGCAGCATCATCGCTATACGGTCATCGCCAAAGCTATCGACATCTACGAGTCGGAAGTACAGGCCGCCGTGGCTGAACTGGCCCAGCTGAATCCGAAACCGGCGGCCGGCAGGTTCGGATCGGCTGCCAGGACGATCATCCCCGATCTGCTCGTCGAGAAGATAGATGAGCACTACCAGGTCTTCTATAACGATACCAGCCTGCCCCGCCTGCGGATCAGCAACCTCTACAAGGATATCCTGGCGAGGGAATCAGAGGCTTCCAATGAAACCAGGCAGTATATAGTCGAGAAGCTGAACGGAGCCAGGTGGCTCCTGCGGGCGATCCGGCAGCGGCGTTCCACGATGCTCAGGGTCATGGAGTATATCATCAAGGCCCAGCACGACTTCCTCGAGCACGGGATCCTGCATCTGAAGCCGATGATCCTTCAGGAGGTTGCTGACGCGATCGAGATGCACGTCAGTACCATCAGCCGCGTGACAAACGGTAAATATGCCCAGACTCCACAAGGCATTTTTGAACTGAAATTCTTCTTCGGCGGCCGTATAGAGAACAAGGGAGGGAAGGACGCCTCGAACAAGGCGATCAAGAAGCAGATCGAACGGCTGATCCAGGAAGAGGATAGCAGCAAGCCGCTGAGTGATCAGAAAATTGTCGATGTCCTCACGGAACAGGGCTATGAGATCGCGCGCCGCACAGTCGCCAAGTACCGTGATCAAATGAGCATCCAGCCTGCCCGATTCCGGAAACAGTATTGAACCCGCTTGCTCCATCACGCTGGAAAGGAGTCAGTGATTATGAAGACGAGCGTTACTGCGCGCCATTTCGATCTCTCTCCACAGGTGCACGAGCACGCCATTAACGCCATGGAAGGTCTGAGTAAATACTTTGACAGGATCGTCGATGCCCATCTGATACTGAATAAAGAGAAAAGCAGCTGGCGGGCGGAGACGATCGTCGGTGTCCCCGGCGAGACCCTGACCGCCGAGAGTGTGGACGATCAACTCTTCACGGCCATCGATGACGCTACCGCCAAAGCCGAACGACAGCTCAAGAAATACAAAGCGAAATTTGACCCTCAAAAGGCCCGCCGGAGCATCCAGCAGTTGAACATGGAAGGCCCCGAATCTCGCAGAAAGTAAGTTGCCGATGCCCACCAGGGAACTGACCGTACAACAGCTGGTAGACGACAACCGGGAGGTTCTGCAGATGGAGTGGGTCGCGGGCCGCTCGGGTGCCCTGAGGGCCATATCGAGCAACGACGTCTTTCGTCCCGGTCTGGCTCTCTCCGGCTACTTCGAGGCGTTCCCCTGGGACCGGGTCCAGATCGTCAGCAAGACCGAATACAGCTACCTGGACAACCTGAGTGAGGATGAGTGCCGGAAGGCGATCACCGAACTCTTCTCCTACGATATCCCGATCCTCATCTTCGCCAACGGCAGCCAGCCGAACGAGTTCATCACCAGTAACGCCGATGAGCGGAATATCCCGCTCCTCTGCTCCCCCCAGACGAGCACGGTCGTGGCCCACCTGCTCAGCGAGTATCTCGACGACTGGTTCGCGCCGACATCGGTTCTCCACGGCACGCTGGTCGATGTGTACGGGGTCGGTCTCCTCCTTACGGGCAAGAGCGGAGTGGGGAAGAGCGAGATCGCGCTCGATCTGATTGAGCGGGGTCACCGCCTGGTGGCCGACGATGTCGTGACGCTCACCCGCACGGCCCGGGGGGTGCTGAACGGGGCCGGGAACGAACTGCTGACCCATCACATGGAGATCAGAGGTATCGGGATCATCGACATCCAGGGGATGTTCGGTATCCAGTGTATCCGTCTGCGAAAGCGGGTGGA
>JALGWK010000253.1 GCA_025774205.1 bacterium | reverse complement strand
CTGCGAACCGATCTGCGCGAGATGCTGCGCATCAGGGCCCGGACCTGGCCGACGCCGGCGCTGGAAGAGGCGATCGCGGCCTGGGATGAAGAAATATCCAGAGCTGCCTGGGCTGCGACTGATGAGGTCGACCTCACTGACGAGGGATTCACCGCCCTCTTCAACGGTACTGATCTTGATGGCTGGACAGGAGATACGATCGGGTATGTCGCTGAGGGGGGAGCGATCGTGGTCGATCCCGAGCGGACCGGCGGCGGCGGAAACCTCTACACCGCGGAGGAGTATGACAACTTCGTCCTCCGCTTCCAGTTCCGGCTCACTTCCGGAGCCAACAACGGTCTCGGGATCAGAGCCCCCCTCGAGGGCGATGCCGCCTATGCGGGGATGGAACTGCAGATCCTTGACAACTCATCGGAACAGTACGCCGGACTGCAGCCCTACCAGTACCATGGCTCGATCTATGGGATAGTACCCGCGGAACGCGGATGGCAGGCACCGGTCGGTGAGTGGAATACCCAGGAGGTGATCGCTGACGGGCGACAGATCACCGTCATCCTGAACGGTCATGTAATCGTTGAGGCCGACATCGACGAGGCGAGTACGCCTGAAACCATGGACCACCGGGATCACCCGGGACTCGCCCGCGCGAGTGGACACATCGGATTCCTGGGACACGGCAGCCGGGTCGAATTCAGGAACATAGTTTTTTTAGAACTTCACCGCTATCTGGATACCGATCTGATTGTTGTCCTCTTCGGTTGCCCGATCCCCCTCGCCGAAGATGTTGTACTCGATCTTGAACGCTGCCCGGGGCACGGGGTAGTAGGTGAATCCGAACACCAGTTCGGTCAGGTCCTTATCTCCCTTGGCGGGATCACGGCCGAACTGATCGCCCGGATCGAGATAGTCGAGTGCCCCATAGCGGACGGTGGCGCGATATTTCTGATCGAAGAGTCGCGTACCCTGGACGAAGTAACCCGACATCTCGCCGTCATCCAGGGGGGCTTCGTTCTCAGAGGTCGCACTGATGTACTCGCCATACAGATCGGCAAGCGGAGTGCGGATCAGGCTGTGCACCCCGAGCATCCGGAGATCGTAGAGTTCAGCGTCGTCCCACTTGCCCTGATAGAGAGACGCCCCCACCTCGAGGATGTCGGAATACATCAGGTTGACCCGCGCGCCGAGGGCCATGTCCTCGTTGTTGTCCCGGTACTGTCGGCTGCCCCTGAGATTGCTGCCGGCCCCGAGACCATTGATGGTGTAGAGATCGAAACCGAGGGAAGCGTCAGCATTCAGATTGAAATAGCCGTGGATATTGACGCCGACATCCTTCCAGGCGCTCACGCCGAGTTCCCGTGAGACCTGCGGTCTCGTGACGATGAAATTCGAGATAGGATCGTGGAATTCGTCGAACCGGTTGAAGGGCGCGAGCATGGCCCCTACCCGAATGGCGATGTTCGGCTTCACCCAGTAGTCGAGATAGGCCTGTTCCACGAAGGTATTGCTTCCGCCGGTACCTCCATGCTCCAGTTCGAACTCCGCAAAGTAGTAGATATCCTCACTCACCCAGCCCGAGGCGTAGAGAGCCAGGTAGTGGATGTCGAAGTTCTTCTTCGCGGCGGGTGTCTCGAAGTACTCGGTGTAGAGGTATCCGCCGAGCACCGGCTTGTAGCTGATCCCCGATCTCTCCTCCATCTGCTCACTTTCAGAGACCAGGAAGTCGGTGATGATCCGCTCTTCATCAGCGGTCAGGGCCGATTGTGCCCGCATCGAACGGACGATCCCCGGCCATTCTTCAGCGGTGTAATCTGACGGAGCAAAGGCAGCGTGGCAGCGGCTGCATTTCGTCTCGTACAGCATCGCGCCCTGCTGAGCCTGCGCGGACTGAACGGTTCCGACGATCAGTGTGCAGGTGAACAGCAGGAGTACGGGTAATCCTCGCTTCATCATCTCATTACATCCCGTCACGGGTGGGTGGGTACTGCGAACGCGGGCAATGATAGTGGTTTGAGTGGTCGGAATAAACTGCTTAGTAGTCCGAAATATAAGTTGTTCATTCTCCCCAAAAACGAGCGACCATCTCCAGCCAAAGAAAGAGGGCACCAGGCAGAAACAACCCGGTGCCCTCTTCACATGCGACCGTTCCCTGCCAGTCAGGCAGGGACTACCCATCCATCAGTCCATCGGTCCATCAACATATCAGTACATCAGCCCATCAATACATCAGTACACCAAAGCATCGTTCCAGCGGACCTCAACCTCCTCTGCCGCCGCCACGGTTGACGACTCCACCCGACCGGCGTCCGGCGTCAGGGCTCTGATCCTGCTCACGCAGCAGTTCGATCATGTCCACACTCGTGGAATAATCCCCCAGCAGGTGTTTGCAGAAGTAGTCGGCCCGCAGCCAGGAGAAGTAGTTACCCATACCCCCGTAACCGTGACGGGCGCCGGGGAAGATGAAGAGGTCGAACCTCTTCCCCGCCTGGATAAGGGCATTGGCCATCCTGATCGTGCCGCCCGGGTGAACATTGTTGTCGATATCCCCGGTCGTCAGCAGCAGGTGCCCCTTCAGGTTCGCGGCCAGCTCCGAGTTCTTGTCGATGTCGTACTCGAAGGAGACCGTCCCGTCGGCATTGATGATCTCGGTCACACCGTGATGCTTTTCACTCCACCACTTGTTGTAGATGTTGTTCTCGTGGTTACCCGATGATGAAACCGCGACCTTGAAGAAATCGGGGTAGACCAGCAGGGCTGCGGTAGACATGAAGCCGCCTCCCGAGTGACCGAAGATGCCCACCCGGTCAACGTCGATGTAGGAGTGCCGCACCGCCAGCTGCTCGATCACAGTCTTCTTGTCGGCCAGCCCGTAGTCACGAAGATCGCCATAGCTGTAGTTGTGGTACCACTTCGACCGGCTCGGGTGCCCGCCCCGGTTCCCCAGGGTTATCACCACAAATCCGAACTGAGCCAGGGAGGTCGTGGTCGAGTTGGTCGAGAACGCCTTGGCCACACTCTCGGTCTGCGGACCGGGGTAGACGTAGGCGATGATCGGGTACTGCTTCTCCGGGTCGAAGTCGAACGGCTTGTACATGACGCCGTAGAGGTCGGTAATCCCGTCATCGGCCTTGGCCACGAACGGCTCCGGGTACTGGTAGCCGGCTTCGAAGAGCTGGGAGAGATCGGCTGTTTCCAGCTCCATCAGCTGCTCTCCATCGGTGTTGAAGAGGGCTGAAACCGGGGCCGTGTTCACCCGGGAGAAGGTGTCCACGAAGTACCGGTTGTTCGGATCGATCGAAGACCGGTGATCGAACTCGCCCGGGTTGAGCAGCTTCATTCCCCGACCGTCGAGGCCGATCCGGTAGAAGTGGTTGAAGTAGGGATCTTCACCCGCCTCGCGCGCGTTGGCGGTGAAGTAGATCACGCCATCATCCTCGTCGATGCCGGTGATGCCGCGGCACGCCCACGGTCCCGACGTGAGCTGACGCTTCAGCCTGCCGTCGGTGCCGTAGAGGTAGTAGTGCCCCCAACCGTCACGCTCCGACCACCAGACCAGTTCGTTCCGGTCCCTGAGCATCACCAGTCCCTGCATCTCGATGTAGGTGTTCAGCCGTTCCTCGATGACAACCCGGACTTCGCCGGTCTCCACATCGGCGACGCATACGTCGACCTTGTGCATGTCCCGACTCTGCCGCGAGAACCACAGTTCACGGTTGTTCTCAGACATCCAGATACTCGGCTGGGGAGTCCGCACAGTCGGATCCCGACGCTTGGTGTAGACCGAGACAGTCTGGTCCTTGTACAGCTCAACGTTGATGCGTGTCTGACTGTCCGCGGCGAGATCGAAGACGTAGACCTCACCGTACGCGCTCGGTGGAGTCGAACTCGGCCGTATTCATCCGCTCGTAACTGCTGCCGGCGTAGCTGTAATACTCCTCGCCGTCGGTGGTGAGCTGGACCTCCTCGACCTCAAGTTCTTCCTCTTCCTCCTGCTCTTCTTCCCCTTCGGTTTCTTCAGCCTCCTGGCCGCTGCGACCCCGCTGACCACGGCCGCCCCTGTCCCCGCGGCTCTCTTCCTTCTCCTTCTCGAAGGCCTTGAGACTGTCGTACTCACTCCGCTCCATCATCCAGAGGTTATGGTTGCGGGCAAAGAGGACCTTGGTGGAGTCGGGTGAGAAGGTCGCCCAGCTCAGCTCCCGCTCTTCAGGTTCGTAATCCTCAAGACGAGTCAGCCGCTGAGAGCCGAGGTCGTAACGGAACCAGAGGGTCTTTTCGGTGGGTCGGTAGGTCCGATTGCGGCTGCTGCCCTCACTTTCGGTGGTGTCGGACTCCGCGGTTTTGGCGGTATCTTCGGCCGCCGGCCGGGTACTCCGAACTGAGAAGCGGATCGCCTCGTCCTCGTCGATGAACTCGAAACCACCGATCGGCAGGTGCTGGTGGTCGTAGGGATCCTGTGTCATGCGGGAAAGATCCGCGGCCATTCGCACGGAATTGAACAGCGGTTCCTTCGACTTCCGGGCCGGATCGACGATGAACCAGTTCGCCCCGGCCGGGCTTTCATAGCGGTACCAGAACCGGTTGCTGTGTTCCAGCCAGCCGGGATTCACCGATGTGCTGTGAAGCCTCGAACTCAGCCTCGCCCCCGTCCACTGGGCGGCAAGGGTATAATTCGCCTTCGTGACCGGGTGATGCTCCTGTGCCTGCAGCGTGCCTGTCGTCAATGTCATGACGAGGGCAGCAGCGAAGAAGAGCAGCACCGGTCGCGCCAGGACTTCGATCTGCTTCTGTGACCCTGTTCGCATTATTTATTCCTCCTGATGATCGGATTGCGGTCGCATCCCGACCCCGGTCCGGGCGAAACCGTGGTCGTTCTCTTACACTATGGCCGACCTACCTTACTCCTTCAGGTATTCGGCCAGCCAGTCATAGATCGTCTCCCACCACACCATGGCGTTCTGCGGTCGCAGCACCCAGTGCCCTTCATCGGGGAAGTAGAGGAGACGGGCCCTGACACCGACGCGGCGAAGGGCGGTGAACATCTCGAGTCCCTGTCCCAGCGGAACCCGGTAATCGAGTCCACCGTGGATGATCAGCATCGGCGTCTGGAAATCCTCCACGTATGCCAGCGGATTCCAGCGCTCGTAATCGCGCGGGTTCTCCCACGGCAAGCCACCGAACTCCCACTCGGGGAACCACAGCTCCTCGGTCGAACCGTACATGCTGATGGTGTTTGTTACTCCGTCATGGTTGACGAGGGTGCGGAACCTGGTGGTATGCCCCTCGAACCAGTTCATCATGTAGCCGCCATAGGAGGCGCCGGT
>JALGWK010000024.1 GCA_025774205.1 bacterium | reverse complement strand
GGGTCTCTTCGCGCTCATGGACTCCGGTGGTGACACCGGCGGGGTCCTCGGTGAATTCTACGTGTGGGGGATCCTCCCCTCGGCTCTTTCGGCCTGGGAACGAGACTGGTTCGGATGGGCCGAGCGGATCGAGATCGGTCCGGGGGAGAGCGTCGACCTGGTGGCTTCCACCGCCATCGCCGGCATCCACGCGCCTCCACCCGGTAGTAACGTCGCTGTCGTCAGAGTGGGGGAGGAGCAGAGTTTTCTGGTCGAGTACCGGAGCGACGACCTCGATGGAGATCCTTCCGTATCCCTCTTCTGGGAGGAGGGGGTGATCGACGGAACCGGCGCGATCATCGATGACCAGAAGGTCCGGACCTATGAAGCACCTTGATGAAGCCGTGGCCGGAGCCGATCCCGACGGCAACGGCCTCTCGAACTTCGAGGAGAACACCCTCCAGGGTGACCGCCTGCGACGCTTCCTCGACCTCGAAGAGGCTGACGGACTGCAGGAACTGGGTTGGGTGCCGGGGTACCTCGGCATCGCCGACGATTTCTGGTTGCCCGATCCGGAGGGTCCCGACTTCTTCGGGCCCCGCACCTCTCCGGCGACCGACTCGTGGTCAGGCGCGGCAACCGGGCTCGAGCTCTCGATCAGTGATCACCCCTCCCCCCTGGCGCGACGCCTGACGGTCAGCAGCCGGTCGGATCTGTCCGGGTGGGCAGCGCCGCTGACCGATCCCGCGCCCGACATCTCCCTCCCCTGGATGATCGACCCCGACGGGGATGGAGAGCCGGTCGTTGCCGTGCTGGACGGAGTCGGCGGACTCCATCTCTTCGACCCCGACGGCACCCCCGCGGCCGGTCCGAATCCGGTCTGGACCGCTCCGGTGCCACCTTCAGCCGGGATCACCCTCGCGCACGACCGGATCGTCGTCGTTGCCGAATCACTCATCTTCTTCCTCGACGAACTCGGGACGGAGACCGCGTCCTTCGATCTCGGTTCCGCGGTTCACTGCCCACCGGCAGGGTACCCGGAACAGGGTAGAGCGGTAGTGCTCCTGGCCACAGAAGCCGGAGATATCCATGAGATCTCGGAGAGCGGGATCAAGGATACCTGGTCGGTTTTATCGTCTGTCTCGAAACTGGTCTATGGATCGGATCTGAATCGAATCGCGGTCACGAATAATGGGTCGAGGATTCTCCAGCTGCAGCCCGACACCGGTGGGGAGACTCACATCGTGTGGGATGGTGGTCCCTCCCGACGGATCATCGATCTGGTGCAGTACGATCATATCGGCACGGGGCTCTCGACTCTGGCACTGCTTATGAATGATGGAGAGCTGCAGCTGCTCAGGCGAACCGGACTCTACTCCCTGGAGGCGACCTGGAGCTTCAATCTGACCGATCCGGTGGGAGGGATCGCTCTTGCCGACCTCCTCGAGACCCGGGATTCAGCTCTGGTGGTACCGACTGTCGACGGCCTCAGGGCGGTATGGGCTGACGGGTTCCCGGTTGCAGGCTGGCCTCCGGCCCCGGGGGGACGCGCTTCGGTTGATCCCGCGAATGTGATCGGTATTCCCCTGACCCTGACGAATGGGGTCACGATCGGTCTCACGCAATCGGATGAGATCATATTCCTCTCTCCCGCGGCGGAGTTCTTTTTTGGTCCCTCACGGCAGCTCATCAGTCAGCCGGTCAGCGCGGTGACCATGGGTGGAGGCGGTTCAGAATCGGTGCGCCTCCTGTACAGCGATTCGGACAGTCTCAGGGTTACCTCGGTGGGATTACCCGGATGGGATGGAGCTGAACCTCTCTGGGCCGGTCCCGGGGGGAGCGCGAGCGGTCGTGGATTTCCGTTGCAGTTCAAGGAAGATGTGTCTCCCGATGAGACGAGGGTTCCCGATGCTCTCTATCTCTATCCGAATCCGGCTCGCGATCTCTGTACGATCCGGGCCGAGGGGTTTCAGGGAGAACTGATTGTGCGCGCTTTCACCGCCGGAGGCACTCGTCTGGGTGTCGTGGCCAGACTTGCCGGTGGCAGGACTCAGTCTGCCGGGGTTGTGGAAGAGGTCTGGGATGTCTCCCGCCTGGCTCCCGGTGTCTACCATCTGGTAATCGAACAGCTGGACTGGTCCCAACCGACCAATCAGCGGAATGTGATCGGCCGCCACCGACTCACCCTGATGGTGGTGCGGTGATCATGGCGCGACTCACTCCCCCGATCAGTTCCCTGCTGCCGATGCTGCTGATTCTCGGTGGAATCACCTGGCAGCCGGTCCCGACAGCGGCGCAGGCCTCGACAGAGGCGCAGGCCCGGACGGCCGGGGTCGGGCTGAGTGGAAGGACCGTTTCCGGACTGCGACTGCTCGCGCTGACCTCATCGCGGTCTGATCAGACCGCAGTGGCTGCCTCTGCTCCCTGTCCCGATCAGGAAAGCATAGCGGAATCTCCGCCATGGAAGACGGCGCTGGCCTCCTTCGCCATCCCCGGCAGCGGACAGCTCATGACCGGGCGATCGTTGGGATGGGGATTCATTGCCACCGAAGCCGTCCTGATCGGAAGCGGTCTGCGGGCCCGTCATAAGGGACGGGCGCTGAAACGGGATTACGAGCGCTGGGCCGATCTCCACTGGGATCGGGACCGGTATCTCGACTATCTCACCTACTTCGAATCGCTCACCGGATCACCGTGGCTCTACGATCACCACACCCTGCCGCCGGCGGGGGAGCGGGATCACGACTATTATGAGATGATCGGCAAGTATGAGCAGTTCGCTCCCGGGTGGAGTGACTGGAGGGCTTCGTGGGATATCCCCTGGCGCGGAATATCCCGCGTCCGCGAGGACTATCTTGGCCAGCGCTACCGGGCCAACCGGTATCTGAAATGGGCTCTGACCTCGGGGGGGCTGGTATTCCTCAACCATCTGATCGCCGGTACCGAAGTGCTCTTTCACAAAGAAGGCAGCCGCGACCGGCCGCCGGCGCGCCTCCGGGAACTCACGCCGTGGGGCGCTGCGGGCCGGAGTCTCATCCTGCCCGGCTGGGGACAGCGGCTTCAGGGCAGAAGAGGTTCCGCGACCACCCTGGCGGTCTGTGAAGGGCTCTTCTGGTTCGGACTGAAGGGTTTCTCGCAGTACGGTGACTGGAAGATGGAGGACAGCCGGCGATGGGCCGTCCGGCACGCGGGTGTGGATCCGTGGCGGAAGGACGCGGGATATTACCACGCGCTCTCCCTCTATCCCGATTTCACAACCCACAACGCGGTCCAGCGGTCGGGCCTCGGGACCCCCGAGGAAGCGTATCCCTCCGGTATCGGCTACGAGTGGCGCTGGGATTCGGAATCGTCGTGGAAGCGGTACCGGGATCTGCGCCGGGATTCACGGCTGGCCCGGAGCCGGGCGCGGGTCGTCCTGAGCGGCATCGTGGCGGTACGGCTCATCGGAGCGGTCGCGGCCCTCATTACCGGCACCCGGCAGGGATTGGCGGAGGATTCAGGTGGTGAGCGGATCACCGTCACCATCTCGCCCCGGATGGGTCTCGATCCCTTCGCCGGAATCGACCGTTTTTACCCCGGGAAAACCTCAGGATTGGTGCTGAAGGTGTGTTTCTGAGTATTCAGATGTCACTTAATTATATCTATTTGAATGTTATTGCATCTAAACAACAGATAATCAGTGCTCAAAAGGGTCCTGCAAGGAAAACAAAAAGATTATGATTTCTACTTGACGCTCGTTGTATGTAGCGCCTAACCTGTGCCGCAGTGGCAAAAAATGGGTAATTGTGGGAAATACCCGTGATCACTGCATCACCGTCATTGCGGAACGGTGTACTGATAAGGCACAGGAGCCGGATGCCCGATTTCCTCGGACAATATAACTACTCCCTCGACGAGAAGGGACGGGTAAGTATCCCGAAGAAGTTCCGCCGGGAACCCGCTCCCGAAACGAAGGAGACCTTCGTCGTGACCATCGGACACGACAAGTGCCTCTTCGTCTACCCTCTCGAGCGGTGGGAGGAGAAAGCATCCGTCCTGCGCGACCAGCCGATGTCCGATGAAAAATCCCGGAAATGGGTGCGATTGTTCGCGTCCAATGCGACCTACGCCGTCTGTGACAAGCAGGGTCGCATCCTGCTTCCGCCCAATCTGATGGAGTGGGCCAGGCTCGATAAGGATGTGGTCATCAACGGCATGCTCGATCACATCGAGATATGGGCTCCCGGGATGTTCGCGGCCTACTCGGCCGACATGGAAGAGGAATTCGAGAAGCTCGCGGAGGATGTACTGTTCTGACCCGATTGGCAAAAGGCAGGTGCTCATGACGAGTAACGAAGAGGAGATTCGCGGTGTCAGGATTCTTCACCTGGAGGGAGAGATCACCGCGGTAGCGATGGTTGATCTCGACAACATGCTTCAGCGGCACCAGGAGAATCATGTCCGCAGGATGATCCTCGATTTCGAGGGAGTCGGAGACATCAACTACCGCGGGGTCGGGCTGCTCAGTGAGCGGGCCTTCAGGTTCCGCGGTGCCGGGGGGGAAGTCAAGGTGACCGGTCTGCGCGGCCCGGTGGCCGACGCGTTCCTGTTCGTGGGAGCCGACCGGCTCATCGATATCCACGAGACCCCCCGGGAGGCCCTGGCCAGCTTCGGCGTTCAACAGTTCGCCTGAGCAGGGTGACCGCGTCGTCCCCGGCGGAAGCGCGGGGGCGATGCCGTTCCTGGGTGTTCCACTCCCCGGTACTGGCCGAAACGGCCATCGAATGGCTCGTGACAAGGGCCGATGGGAAGTATCTCGACGGGACCGTCGGCGGCGGAGGCCACCTGGCGGTCCTTTTGGATGTTCTGGATGAGGGTGCCGAAGTCCTGGCGATCGACCGGGATCCCGAAGCGCTGCGGGTGGCCGCAAGCAGGGAGGGAATCGATGAACGGGTGGTATGGCGGCAGGGAGGGTTCGCTGAACTCGAACGGATGGCCGGGGAAGAGGGCCTGCTCCCCCTCGACGGCATTCTGCTCGATCTGGGGGTCTCCTCCGGCCAGCTGGATGGTCCGGAACGGGGATTCACCTATCGGGAGGATGCCCCGCTCGACATGCGGATGGATCCCGGCCTTCCGATGACTGCTGCCAATCTGATCGCCAAAGGATCTGAAGCGGATCTGGAACGGATCCTCCGTGAGTACGGAGAGGTCAGAGACGCGCGCGGACTGGCCCGGCGGATCGTCGAGGCCAGGGCCGGGGCGCCTGTTGAACGGAGCGGTGAACTCCGGAAGGTGGTCGAGGCGGGTACGCCGCCTCAGCGACACAGGAAGGTCCTGAGCCAGGTCTTTCAGGCCTTCCGGATCGCGGTCAACGACGAGCTGGGTCAGCTGGAACGGGCCCTGACCGGTTCACTTCAGGCCCTTCGTCCGGGTGGTCGACTGGTGATCATCGCCTACCACTCCCTGGAGGATCGGCTCGTCAAAAGGTTCTTCCGGGCCCAGGCCGGGGCGTGCACCTGCCCCCCCGGTCTGCCGGTATGCGCCTGCGGAGCCGAAACGCTCCTGCGGATCCTGACCCGCCGGGTGGTGAAGGTGTCGCAGGAAGAGATCTCAAGGAATCCCCGGGCGCGGAGCGCCCGGTTGCGGGCAGCGGAGATGCTGTCCGGGGAGCGATCAGCGTGAGCCGGAGACCCCGACAGATGAACCGCCTGAGGAGGCCGGAGACGCCCTCGCGGGCGTCGGGCAGGCGGATGGGGCTGTTGATAGCCCTCGGCTTCATCTGCTGTCTGCTCTATCTCGGCGGGATGAACCGGACCCTCTACCTGGCAGGTCAGGTCGAGGCGCTGCAGCAGGAGTACGAGGCGATCCAGCGGATCGTGGATCGGCTCGAACTGGAGGTCCTGGAAGAGCACCGTGGTGAGCGGGTTGTCGAACTGGCCCGCCAGCGCCTCGGGATGGAATTCCCTCCGGGCGGAACCGAGATACTGGCCGTTCTCCCCGCAGCTACCCGGAAGGGGAGATCGGTACGCACCTACCTCGAGAACGCCTTCGCGATGACCATCGAGGGTGTAGAGCGTCGGCTCTACCCGTCGGCGCGCGCCGGCGAACCGGCCCTCCCCGATTCATCGGGGGGGAGGCCTCAGCCGTGAACGGGGCGCCCCTTCACTCCGGACGCCTCCGGCTCATGGCCCTCCTGTTCGTGGCAGGATGGGCCATTTGCGTATATCGGCTGACAGACATCCAGCTCCTCCAGGGCTCCTCGTACCACGATCGTGCCCGTCAGCAGCACCTTCAGGAGCAGGTGCTCCAGTCCCGGCGGGGCGATATCACCGACCGGGAGGGCCGGGTGCTCGCCGTGGACCGGCTCCTCCATTCAGTCGGAGTCCACTCGAAGTACGTCACCGACGCCGGGGCTGTGGCCGGGGCACTGACCGGCCTGGTTGGGGGGACAGATGAAGAGTGGCTGGCTGAGATAGCGTCTCACGACGGCTACTTCTACGTGGCGCGAAAGGCCTACCTGCTGGAGGAACCCCCACCGACGCATGAACTTCCCGGTGGACTCGAGATCACCGAGGTGTATCGGCGTACCTATCCGCGCCTCCAGACGGCCGCAAGCGTGCTCGGCTATACCGGTATCGATGGCACGGGACTCGAAGGTCTCGAACTGAAATACGACGATATCCTGAGCGGCCGGGCCGGTCACGTCGTCCAGCAGGTTGACGCGCTCGGCGCCGCGATCCCCGGAAGGGAAGGGGCCAGGGAAGAACCCGTTCAGGGCAGGGACCTGAGGCTCACCCTCGACGCGGTCATCCAGGAGGTACTTGAAGAAGAACTCGCCCGCGGGGTGATCGAGTCTGATGCGGCGGCCGGCATTGCCGTGGCCCTCGATCCGGAGACGGGGGCAGTCCTGGCGATGGCCGGCTGGCCCACCTTCGATCCGAACGCGCCGGATGAGGTCGATCCCTCCCAGCGCAGGAACAGGGCGATCACCGATCCCTTCGAACCCGGTTCGGTCCTGAAACTGGTCACCTTCACCTCGGCGATCGATGTGGGGGGGTATACCGTGGCGGACACGGTCGACGGCGGGAACGGGGTGATCCAGGTGGTCGGATCGGAGATCCGGGATGAGCATCAGCGCGGTCGGATGAGCCTCGGGGAAGTCCTGCAGTACTCGAGCAACGTGGGCACCGTGAAGATCGCGCGCCATGTTGGTAAGAACCGGCTCTACCGCTACGCGCGGGACTTCGGCTTCGGTCAGGCGACCGGGATCGACCTGCCCGGTGAGGACCCCGGACTGCTCCGCCAGCTGTCCGATTGGTACGGGCCGGCGCTGGAGAGTCTCTCGATCGGTTATGGGGTCTCCGTCACCGCGCTCCAGATCGCTGCGGCGTACGCGGCTACCGCCAATGGGGGACGCCTGCTGCAGCCCAGGCTCGTCGATGCGATCCGGGACGAGAAGGGTCGCTGGCGCGATGCGGGAGGTGCCGAGGTGATCCGGCGGGTGATGCACGAGGAGACGGCACACCTGCTGCGGGACCTGTTGCAGGAAGCGGTGATTGCCGGAACCGGGAAGCGGGCCGCGGTCCCCGGATTGCAGATCGCCGGCAAGACAGGTACCGCCCGGAAGGCCGGTCCCTATGGATATGAAATCGGCCGGTACATTTCGAGTTTCTGCGGCTTCCTTCCGGCCGACGATCCGAAGTTCCTCCTTCTGGTCATCATCGATGAACCGGCGGATCCCTACTATGCCAGTGATGTGGCCGCTCCGATCTTCGCCAAGACTATCCAGCGGCTCATCTGCCACCCGCAAGATCCCTTGAAAGGATTCCGTTCCTCGATCCACCATGTGGTGGCACGTCCCGCGCTGATAGTGCCTGATCTCCGCTGCTGGCCGGCCGCGGAGGCAGGCAGGGCGCTAAATCAACGGGGACTACGCATGCGTTTCGTGGGGGATGGCCCCAACGTGCTCTCGCAGGAACCGGAGCCGCTCAGTCAGGTAGAAGAAGGAGTGGTGGTAGTCCTCCATCTCGAAGTGCCTGACACGCCCGAATCGATTTCGCAGGTGATCATCCCCGATCTGGAGGGACGCAGCCTCAGGGAGGCCGCGGCCGAAGCGTCGATGCTCGGACTCCTGTTGAGCGCGGAAGGCAGCGGTCTCGTGCGACGTCAGACACCTGCGGCGGGTACCCGGGTGAACCGGGGGGCTTCCCTGAGAGTGATGGCGGGACCTGACTTCGGGAGCGGCCGATGAGACTTGAGACACTTCTGGAATTCGCCGGATTGTCCGGCCGGACCGAAGGCTGGGAACTCCATCGCGGTCTCGATGTCACCGGTCTGGCCCATGACAGTCGCCGGGTCGAGCCCGGCAGCCTTTTCATCGCCGTACGCGGATACATCACCGACGGTCACGAGCATGTCGCGGCAGCCGCCGTCGCGGGGGCAGCGGCGGCCCTCGTGGAGGAACAGACCGACGCCGACCTGCCGCAGATCACCGTGGACGACACCCGTCGCGCCATGGGTCCCCTGGCGGCCGCCTTCTGGGGCAATCCGGGAGAACGACTCTTCACCGTGGGGATCACCGGTACCAACGGCAAGACGACGACGATGCGTCTCATCCGGACCCTGCTCGAAGCCAGGCTGGGACAGGTTGGATCGCTGGGGACCATCTCCTACCGCGTCGGCGGAGAGGTGACAGACGCGCCCCACACCACCCCCGAGGCGATCGACCTGCACGCGATGCTGGCCAGGATGATCTCGGAGGAGGATTCCGCGGCGGTCATGGAGGTTTCGAGCCACGCTCTCGCCCTGGGGCGGGTTGACGGGCTCGGATTCGACCTCGTCTGCTTTACGAACCTCGGTCGCGATCATCTCGATTTCCACCCCTCGATGGAGGAGTACCTGGCAGCTAAAACCCGTCTCTTCACCCACCACCGCAAGGCGGACGGGATCGCAATCATCAATCTGGATGATCCCGCCGGCGCGAGACTGGCCGCGACGCTCGAGCCGCCTGTGGTGACGGTCGGTCTCTCTCCGAAGGCGGACCTCGTTGCCTCCGACGTGAAGGTCGGGTGGCACGGTCTGGACTTCGCGCTCACCTGGCAGGGTGAGCGGATTGCGGTCCACAGTCCGCTCCTGGGGGCCTTCAACGTCCAGAATCTGCTGGTGGCTGCCGGGGCGGGGATAATGGCGGGAATCCCGCTCACCGATATCTCCGCGGCGCTCGGAACCCTCAGCTGTGTACCAGGCCGGATGGAGCGTCTCCCGGCTCCGGAGGATGTCGAAATCATCCTCGATTACGCTCACAAGCCTGATGCTCTCAAGGTGGCTCTCACGGCTTGCCAGGAGATGGCCGAAGGACGGGTTCTCTGCGTTTTCGGCTGTGGGGGCGATCGCGATCGGGGGAAACGACCCCTGATGGGACGTATCGCGGCCCTGGGTGCCGACCGCGTGATCGTGACCAGTGACAATCCCCGTACCGAGGATCCGGACGCGATCATCCGGGAGATCATGGCCGGCGTTCCCTCTGAAGCCGATTGCGCGGTTGAACCTGATCGGCGCAAGGCGATCCGGACCGCTATCAGTGAAGCCCGTCCGGGTGACGTGGTGCTCGTAGCCGGCAAGGGACATGAGCAGTACCAGATCATCGGTTCCGAACATCTTCCGTTCGATGAGCGGGAGGTAGTCGCGAAGGCGGTTGCCGATGGCGGGGAGGGGGAGGCGCCATGAGTCTGAGCCTGCCCAGAGGCCTGCCGGCTGAGGCAGCCTTCACCGGTGTCACCATCGACAGCCGAAAGATCCACGAGGGCGATCTCTTCGTCGCCCTGCGCGGCGACCGGTTCGATGGTCATGACTTCATCCAGAACGCTCTGGCGGGTGGGGCGGTAGCGGCGGTCGTGGAGCAGAGCTGGCTCGCAGGGCAGAAGAAACGGGCCGTGAGGGGACTCCCCCTCATTCCGGTCCTCAGGACCCTGACGGCGCTGCAGGCGCTGGCCCTCTACCACCGGCGACGGCTCGGCCTGCCGGTTATAGGGGTGACAGGGAGCAACGGCAAGACCACCACCAAGGAGATGATAGCGGCGATCCTCGGTACCCGTTTCCGGGTCTTGAGGAGCGAGGGGTCCCTGAACAACCACATCGGGGTTCCCCTGACACTGTTGAGGATGCGGCGCACCCACGAGATCGTGGTCGCCGAGATGGGCATGAACCACGCCGGCGAGATTACCCGGCTGTGCGAGATTGCCGAACCGACGGCCGGAGTGATCACCAACGTCGGGTCGGCGCACCTTGAGTTCTTCGATGGTCTGGAGGGGATCGCGAAGGCCAAGCGGGAACTGGTCGAGGCGATCGGACCGCACGGTTTTGTGGTTCTGAACGGCGATGATCCCCGGGTGGCCGCCATGAGCGGGAGCTCCGAAGCGCGACCGATCACCTTCGGATTCTCCGACGGCGTCGACGTGCGGGGAGAGATCATCGAATTCATCAGCGGCATCTTCCCCCTCTTCCGCTTCAACGGAGGAACTCCGATCAGGCTGTGGGTTCCCGGGCGCCACAACGTTGCCAACGCCCTCGCGGCGATTGCCGTGGCGCAGGCGATGGGGTGCACACTGGAGGAGATACAGGACGGTCTCGAATCGTACCGGGGTGTGAAGTGGCGGACCGAGGTCATCAAGCGCGGCGGGATCGTCATCCTGAACGACGCCTACAACTCGAATCCGGTCAGTGCCGCGGCCGCCCTGGCACTGCTGCGCGATTGGAGCAACTCCCGTCCGCTGCGGCGGGTCGCGGTGCTGGGGGACATGCTCGAACTCGGGGAAGAGGCCGGGAACCTTCACGCCCTGATCGGACGGGAAGCGTTCGAATGCGGCGTCGAACTGCTCGTGGCGGTGGGGGAACACGCCGATGAGATTGCCGACGGGGCCCGTTCGGCGGGTATGAGCGGGGACAATATCCTGCTGACCGGAACCGCGGACGCGGCCTGGGATATGCTCGACGGTCGGATCCTGAAGGACGACCTCGTTCTGCTGAAGGCAAGCCGGGGGGTGGGACTGGAACGGCTGGTCGGGCGGATTCAGGAAAAATATCAGGATCTTACGGTAACGGAAGGGGTGGAGTAGCGTGCTATACCATCTCCTCTATCCGCTCGCCGATCAGCTCGGTTTCATGCGCCTCTTCGGCTATATCACCTTCCGCTCCGCCCTCGGGGCCATCACCGCGCTGCTGATATGCTTCCTGTTCGGCGGCTGGCTCATCAGGCAGCTCTCGAAATGGCAGTTGCGGGAACATATCAGGCCCGACGGTCCAGCCACCCATCTGACCAAGGCGGGTACGCCGACCATGGGCGGGCTGTTGATCCTGGCGGCGGTGGTCACACCAACCCTGCTCTGGCAGAAGCTCGATACCG
>JALGWK010000252.1 GCA_025774205.1 bacterium | reverse complement strand
ATGTCGTGCTCATTGTCGGTGAAGGCCTGCTCAACAGCCGCCAGGGCGGCCGTATCGTTCCTCAGCGCCTCTTCCTCGTCGACCGGGAAGCGCAGCATCGGCGGATCGATGCGGGGCCAGTCGAAGAGGGGGAAATACTGGTATTTACGCGGATCGGCGGTGTTGGTGAGACTGAGGGTATAGCCGGTCCGTCCGTGGAACGCATGGCGGAAATGGATGATCTTCGAACCGAGTTCCTCCCGGCCGGCCTCCAGGTTCTTCCGCACCTTCCAGTCGAAAGCGACCTTGAGGGCATTCTCGACCGCCAGGGCGCCGCCTGACACGAAGAAGAGATGCGGCAGGTAATCGGGGATCACGACCCGGCTCATGGCCTCGACCAGTTCGGCCATCTCGACGGTATAGATATCGGAGTTGCTCACCTTGTTGACCGCTATCCGGCCAAGTTTCCCGATGAATTCATCATCAAGCATCTTCGGGTGGTTGTTCCCGAAGGGAGAGGAGGCGAAATAGGTGAAGAAATCCAGGTATTCCATGCCGCTGGCCGCGTCCCGCAGGACGAAGGGAGTGCTCTGCCTGGTATCGAGCACGATCGGATACCCGTCTACCAGCATGTGCCTGCCAAGGATATCGTGAACATCGGAGGGATTGATCGCGGCCATCTGTTCGCTCCTGTGTCTTCCTGGTTCAATCCGGCCGTGCGGGTGGGAGCACGAGCGTGATACGATTCCACGTACGATTCTGCCATTTTCAGTGCACCATTCCGCAATCCCGCTGGTGTTCAGGCGCCGATGCGGAGCAGTACACTCAAGGTACATTCCGGTCGCTGCTTCGGCCAGAGCCGTCAATCGGGCCGGGGTGGAAGATCAGGCCACAATGGAGCTGATTCCGTCAACCAAAGTCGAATCGACTCGTTGAACAACCATGAAGGATGACAATGAAAGAACCGGAAGTGCTGATCAGACGAGAACGTTCTCAGGTACCGGGCGCATGAGCACAGGCATCGAACAGCAGGCTGCACACGAGCTCGAGGGCGGTTCCCCCGAGGAAGCCCGTCTGGTGAAGGCATGCCAGGAGGGTGATCCCGGAGCCTTCAACCTGCTGGTCTGGCGATGGGAGAAGCCCCTCTACAACTTCATTTACAAATACGTAGGGGACGCCACCCTCGCCGAAGATCTGGTGCAGGACACCTTTCTGAGGGTCCTCAGGTCGATCGGGAGATACAACTACCAGGGTTCTCTCAGTACCTGGCTCTACCGGATCGCGGTCAACCTGTGCAAGGACCACCTGAAACGGAAACGGCTGCCGATGGTGTCGATGCACGACTACTACACCACGGCAACAGGTGAACGGGTCTACGTCCAGGACAGGATCGGTGACGAAAAGGCCCGGACCGACGCTCACCTGAAGTCAGATCAAAGGGAGGAACTGGTCAGGAGGCTTCTGGCCGGACTCCCGGAGGAAGAACGAATTGTGATACTGCTCAAGGAATACCAGGAACTGACCTTCCGCGAGATCGCGGAGGTCCTGGACGTCCCCGACGGGACGGTAAAGTCCCGCCTCTACCACGGATTGCGGTCGATGCGGGAGAGCCTGGAGCGCGTCGGGATCACCGACGCGTCCGGCATCGGAGGTTGATCATGGACTCCCTGTGTGAACGGCGCGAAGAGATAGTGGTCTCCCTGCTCTACGATGAGGGCGACCCGAGGGAACTGGCCGAAGCCAGAGCCCACATCGCTGCCTGCGCGGAGTGCCGACAGGAGTACGAGAGCCTGATCGGAACCCGCGAACTGCTCGGCGCCTGGCCGAACGTCTCCAATGTTCCGAGGATCGTCTACGTAACCGATCCGACCGATCTCGTGAGCCGTGTACGGCGATGGGTGAACGAGATGGGCGGACTGGGCCTCAAGAGCCTGCTGCGGCCCGCGATCGCGACCGCGGCGGTCTTTCTGGTGATGGTCGTCGGGGTTTCTCTCCTCAGGTTCGAGGTGAGCCCGGAAGGGATCCTGCAGGTCGGTTTCGGGAAACGGGACACCGCTCCGGTCACCACCATGGCCGAGGGCAGTCCCGGACTGGCCGCCCCGGGTGACATCATTCCGATCAGCCGGGAAGAATTCACCAATGCCATGGAGGATATGGCTGTCCTGATCGACGAACTGATGCAGAACACCCGCGCCCAGGACCGGCAGTTCATCCTGGCCCAGATCCAGGACCAGCTCGACACACGCGACGAGTACATCGCCAACGCCCTGCTGACCGCGGTCAATTCGGCCTTCACCGATATGGACACTTATGCCGCGCGGCTCGAAGTGCTCACAGCCGCGTTCGACGACCTGCAGTACATCGTGGGATCGGAACTTCAGAAGACCAACATGATCCTGGCCTCCCTCCTCCAGGGGGGCGATGGCCAAGAATGGAAGTGATTGCAATGAAAGCGAAGCCCAGCCCGACCAACCAGATGATAGCCCTCATCACGATGCTCACCGCGCTGGCGTTCATCGTCACCGCCCTGCCCGCCGGTGCGCAGGAAGTTGTCGTCGTACCGGAGATCGAGCAGAGCTATCTGGGCACCGGCTACGGTGCGACCGTGACGTACGCCCCCGGTACCGGGTACTACGAAACCTGGCTCTCCGCCGACGGTCCCCAGGATCCGCCTGAGATCCGGATCATGAAGCGGATCATCCAGGCCGCGCTCGAGGAGGTCGAAGTCCCCGAGCTGCCCGAGGAGCTGACCGAGAGTCCCGTGCCCGGCATGGCGTTCTCCAGCACCCTGGGAGCGGTGTACGGCAGACGGGATATCGCCTACAACTACAATGTCGGTATTCCGACGCGGAGGAATGTGACCTTCTTCGCCGGTTCGCAGAAGGTGACCGGGTTCTACATGGAGGGGTACGGCTACCTCTTCACCATCCGGTGGCCGATCCGCCACTCCAACCTGCTCACCTCCTTTTCGATCGGTGGAACCGGCGAAATGGTGATCGCGCTCGAGGCCCAGAATCGAGTCCTGGAGGATCTCCTCATCCAGCGGGAAGCCCGGAGGTCACGGACTGAGCAACAGGCCGAGGAAGCCGAGGCCGACGTGGAAGCCGACCAGACGGCTGAGGAGCGCCGGCAGGAGATAGAGGCCCTGGCCGCCAGGCTCGAGGAGTGGCAGGCTGATTTCGAGGAACTCATCATCGAGGAACTGAAGAAGGTGATGGCGACCTATGGCCACACCCTGGCCCGCGCCACCGATGACGAGAAGATCACCTTCGTCTTCCAGCCGAGTGAGGAAGAGGGCCAGAACATCACCCTCAGCATCGAGCGGGGCGGTCTGGCCGGA
>JALGWK010000251.1 GCA_025774205.1 bacterium | reverse complement strand
GAGGTGATGCTCTCCCTGAACGCGGCGGCTGCCGAGGCGATGCTCGAAGCAGGGGCGACCGCCTGCACCGATGTCACCGGTTTCGGTCTCGGTGGGCACGGCCACCAGCTGGCCTACTAC
The DNA here is from genome assembly GCA_025774205.1 of bacterium. Classification (GTDB taxonomy): domain Bacteria; phylum Blakebacterota; class Blakebacteria; order Blakebacterales; family Blakebacteraceae; genus Blakebacterum. Next base: position 3,204 of record JALGWK010000251.1, on the reverse strand, counting down.
AGCGGGGTCGGCCTCGAGATCGACCTTGAGGCGCTCCCGGCCATCGAAGGAGCCCTGGACGCCATCGAGCAGAAGCTCATCCCGGGCGGTCTGGTCTCGAACCGGAAATTCCTGGAGGAGTGGGTCTCAGGATCGCCCTCAACGAGCGCCAGGAGGAATCTGCTGTATGATCCGCAGACGAGTGGAGGGCTGTTGATCGCCATTCCCGAGGCAGATTCGCGGAGACTGGAGGAGGCGCTCACGGCCCGTGATGTCCCGATCCATGCCATCGGTAGAGTGGTGGAGGGACGCCCCGGTTCTATCACGCTCTACTGAACCGGCCGGCAGTTTTCCGGCCGGTTCAGATATGGGGCCTGATGTTGAAGCAGGTACCCGTCAGCTCAATTGTTCCCCCCGCCGCCGCTCCGCAGGTTCCGCTCCAGCTCTTCGAGGAGCCGCTCCAGCCTCTCCATGGAGGTGCCATATTCCGCCCATCGACCGGCTCGCAGGTGATCCTGGGCTTCCCGGTAAAGGGTGATGGCCTGCGCGGCCTGCCTGGCCGGGACCGACAGGATCACCGGCTCCTCTCCGGGACGCTCGATGGTGATGGGAACCGGGTCCATCTCTGAGAGCCCACTGCTCAGAATGGTCCAGAGACCCTGCTGAAGGTCCTCTACCATGATCACGCTCGGTCCGTAAGAGAGGATCACCCGCTTCAGTTCGGGGAGCTCGCTCCGGTCGGCCCTCAGGTAGATCGGTTCGACATAGAGGATGCTCTCGCCGACCGGTATGACGAGCAGGTTGCCCCGGATGACCTGACTCCCCTGCTGACTCCAGAGGGTCAGCTGTTCGCTGATGGTCGGGTCCTGGTCAATCCGGGCTTCGATCTGCATCGGTCCGTAGATCACTTCCTGTTTCGAGAATTTGTAGAGCACCAGTTCACCGTAGTGTTCAGGATCGCACCTGGCGGCGAGCCAGCCGACCATATTGTTCTTCCCGACCGGCGTGAAGGGGAGCATCAGGATGAACTCCGGTTCCCTGGACTCGTTGAGCGAGAGGACGATGTAGTAAGAAGCCATCTCAACCTCGCTGCCCGAGTACACCTCGGTGGCCTTCACCCAGAGATCCTCCTGGTTGTAGAAGACCTCGGGATCCTCCATGTGGAACGACCGCCATTTGTCGGCCACCATTTCGAAGAGGTCGATCGGGTAGCGCAGGTGGGGCACGATCGACTCCGGCATCTCAGACTGCTGATGGAAGAGATCGGGGAAGATATTCGCGAGCGTGCTCGTGATCGGATCGGGTTCGGCGAGGTAGAAATTGACTTCCCCGTTATAGGCGTCGACGGTGACCTTTACGCTGTTCCGGATGTAGTTGATCCCGTCGGTTGACGGGTCGGAATAGGGCAGCTGACTGGTGACCGTATAGGCGTCGATGATCCAGTAGAGCCGCCCGTCAGCGACCACCAGGTAGGGGTCCCGGTCATATCGCAGGAAGGGGGCGATCTTCTGCACCCGACGGGCGACCGACCGATTCTCCATCAGCCGCGTATCGGGGGTCGGGTAACCGCTGATCAGAAGTTTGAAGTGACCGTACTTCAGAGCATAGACCAGCCGTTTCCAGAGCCCGCCGATCGGGACGCCGCCTTCACCTTCATACATGGTGGTCGCGTTCACCTCACCTACGGGGTAGTCGAACTCCTCCTCGGTGGTGTTGACCAGGGCATAGTTGTCGGTGAGTTCCCCGTAGTAGATCTCCGGCCGGGTCACCTCCATCCCGACATCACTCTTGGGCGGGATATCCTGCAGGAAGAAGACCGGCATCCCCTCGGAGGTGACCTCGTTCACCGGACTCATTGCCACCCCGTACCCGTGGGTGAACTTCAGGTGGAGGTTCACCCAGGTCTGGGCCTGGGGGGCAAGCCGGCTGGTATCGAGTTCGCGTGGTGCCAGCAGCACCTGCCGGTACTGACCGTTGACTATGTACCGGTCGACATCAGGATTCTGGAACCGGTAGTAGAGCCGGATCTCCTGCAGCTGGCTCAGGGTCTGCCTCAGGGGACGCCAGTCCCACAGCCTGATGTTCTGGAAGGTGCCGCTGTACTCCTGGAGGTCGCTGGGCGACAGGGTCAGGTTGGCCGGGAAATCATGTTCCTCGATGTTGTCGAGCCCGTATCCGTACCGGGTATAGCGGATGGCGTGTTCGATGTACTCCCGCTCCTTGGTGACCTCGTTCGGTTCCACCACGAACTGCTGGACGGCGGCCGGGAAGAGCCCCGTTACGATAACCAGCAATACCAGGTATCCGCCGGCGGCGAAGAGAGGGATCTTGAAGTCCTTCTTCCACAAGCCGTAAACCATCGCCCCGAAGAGGATGACGCTTAATCCGATCATTATCCGGAAGGCCCACAGGTCTGCGTGGACGTCGGTGAAGGAGGCCCCGAAGACCACCCCCTGCCGTGAATAGAGCAGATCGTAGATCTCGAGCTGGAAGTGCCAGGCGAGCAGGAGGAAGAGGAGGGAGGCCAGGAAGATCAGGTGCAGTCTCACCCGGGGACTCACGTACAGTTTCTCGTAGGCCCAGCCGAGCGCCTTGCTCTCCCAGTAGACGAGCAGCACCGCCGCGGCGGTCACGGCCAGGGTGGCCAGGCACCACTGCTTCAGAAAGACCAGCGCCGGCATGGTGAAGACATAGAAGCCGAGGTCCTTGTCGAATAGCGGGTCGGTCATTCCGAAGGCCTCGGCGTTCAGGGCCTGCATGACCACCATCCAGCGATCGGAGGCCCATGCCCCGAGGGTCACCGCGATAACCGCTCCCACTCCTATGAAGATAAGCTTGCGGAGCCGCTCGAGGACCTCACCCGGCACCTGGAGATCGGAATAGAACTCACGCCACCTGCCGCCTCCCCGCTTGGCTACTACCCGCAGGTTGGCATAGAAGAAGGCGAGGAAGAAGAGGGCAAAGATGATGAAGAGGATCACTCTGCTGCTCAGAATCTTCAGGAACACCGCCTGGTAATCGACGGCGTTGAACCACCACCAGTCGGTGAGGAATCCCACCAGGATCTCCCTCAACAGGAGAATGACGATGAAAGCGATAATCAGGATGGTGAATACTTTCTGACGGTTCATACAGGTCCCCCGCACGGTATGGGTGAGCCGCGCCTCAATGAAGCGGCTTCAGGCAGACCTGTAGTATACGAAACGGGCGCCCGGTCTTCTCGGC
>JALGWK010000250.1 GCA_025774205.1 bacterium | reverse complement strand
GCCATGTTCGCCCAGCGGCACATGCATGAGTTCGGCACCACCCGGGATCACCTGACCGAAGTAGCCATCAAGAACCACTACTACGGCGCCCGGAATCCGATGGCCCTCTTCCAGAAGGAGATCACCGTCGAAAAGGCGGCCGCCTCGGAGGAGGTCTCGACACCCTTGAATGTCTATGACTGCTGCGCCAATGCCGACGGTGCCGCCTGCGTGATCCTGGCGAGTGAAGAACGCGCCCGGGAGATCTCCGATCAGACGATCTGGCTGGACGGGATGGCATGCGCCACCGCCAGCATGTCGGTCCTGAGAAGGCCTCACCTCACCGGCCTGCCGAGCGCGGAGAAGGCCGGAGCCGATGCCTATGCGATGGCCGGAGTCGGACCGGATGACATCAAGGTGGCTGATGTCCATGACTGCTTCACCATCGCCGAGATCATGGCCTACGAAGACCTGGGTTTCTGTGGGAAGGGTGAAGGGGGTCCGTTCGTCGCGGATCATCAGACATACGTCGGGGGTAAAGTAGCCGTGAATGTCGACGGCGGCCTGAAGGCCAAGGGACATCCCATCGGCGCCACCGGGCTGTCGATGACATACGAGATAGCAAAGCAGCTGCGGGGCGAGGCCGGGGAGCGGCAGGTGCCCGACGCGGATGTCGGACTCACACACAACGTGGGCGGGATCGGTCAGTACTGCTTCGTCCAGATCATGAAGAGGGATTGAGCCATGTTCAAATGGTTCGGGAAAGTCAATTTCGTGCCGTTCACCAAGGTCACCGATTTCGCCCGGCACCTGAAGGACGGCCGCCTCATGGGAACGAAGTGCCGGAGTTGCGGCGCCTTCTCCTTCCCGCCGCGGGCCGATTGCGAGGCGTGCATGAGCGGCGATTTCGAATTCGTGGAACTGAGCGGTCGGAGCACCTTGCAGACCTTCACGAAGATCGTGGCAGCGCCGACAGGATTCGAGGACGTTGTTCCCTATACGGTAGGTGTCGTCGATCTCGAGGAGGGGGGAAGAGCTCTGGCCTGGTTCGGTGACACAATCGCCGAGGAAGAGATAGAGATCGGTATGGAACTCCAGGTCGTACCGCAGATATTCGATGAAATCGAGGATATCAAGGTCTACTACAGTCTGGAGAAACCGGGTACAATGTGGTCCAAGGCAAGCACCTGATAGCGGGTGCCTCCTGATCCACTCCGGCCCGGAAAGATACCATGCCCGGCACTATCGAATCGAGTCTGGACAGCACCAGGGACCTCACCATGTATACGGTCAGCGGGGAGTTTGCCGCTGAGCAGGTCAGCGAGACGATCCGGGAGTATTACGCCGGGAATCCAACCCATCGCGTAATCTGGGATTTCACGGCGGCGTCTTTCGAAAAAATTGCCGCTACCGTACCCCAACAGATGGCTGATGTGGCCCGGCAGCACAGCGAAGTCCGGGTCGAAGGGGCGAAGACCGCTCTGGTCTTCGGCTCCGATGCTGGATTCGGTCTGGGCCGCATGTTCGAGACATTCCAGGAGCTTCAGAACGCGCCGGTGGCATATCGTTCCTTCCGGTCCCGGGATGAAGCCCTGGACTGGCTGGGGCCCGGCTCGACTGACTAGTGTCATGTCACGTGACAGGGCACTAGTTCCAGGTTCGTCCTGCCCTCGAGTATCTTTCACCAGACGACTATTTTGTTGAGTATGACCAGACAGGTGAGCTCCCATGACTTCCAACCTTGACCGGGAACTGGTTAACTTCCAGAACATCGCCAGGCGCCTGAAACCGCATTCGGGTGATGTTTCTTCCATTGAAGGGATCGAGATATACGGAGAATCGACCTTGCTGAACGGGGAGATCGGCGGTGACCACATCACCTATATCGATTTTGAAAGTCGGTTCGACATGGAGAATCGGATCGAGCAGGCGGTAAAGGAGGGTAATGAACAGGTGGCTGCCCGACTTCGTGAGACCCGGTCGAAGGTGGGAATCCTGCTGGCTGATGCCGCGGGGCACAGCATCACCGATGCCTTCCTGACCGCGATGCTTCACCAGGCCTTCCTGATCGGTGCCAGTTACGAATTGATGCTGTACGGTGAGGTCACCCTCAACCTGTTCGAGAAGATCAACACCCGCTTTTTCCGATCCTCCAGCATCGACAAGTTCATCACCATGATCTATGGAGAGATCGATCGGACCGGAGAATTCCGATTCCTGTCGGCAGCGCACCCACTGCCGGTTGTCTTCTCCAGCCGGTTCGACCGGATCATGGAGATGGACCAGGACACGATGTTGACCTTTCTGCCGGTCGGGACTCTCCCCTCGGAAGCGGACCTCGATTCCAGCAAGTACAGCGCCGCCCGCGGCTACAAACCGGGGTACGCCACCAACCAGATCAATATCATGGGGGCGGGGGATATCCTCATCCTCTTCACCGACGGATTCACTGAAGCCGACAACGGAGAGAAGAACTATGTCAGTGAACGGCTCGAGTCGGTCCTGCGCCAGGTGAAGGACCTCGATGCCCACAGTATATTCGATCGCGTGAAGGAGGATTACCTGGACTACATACCAGCCCCTGACGATGACGTGACCTTCGTGATAATCAAGAAGGTGACGTGAGGAGGATCCTATTTCCAGTTGTCCCGGATCTCATCGAACTGACTGACTCGCAGATCCTCGATGGTGATGTTCTCGGCTTCCGCCTGACCGAGGCCCAGTTCCGCGGCGTAATAGATCTGGACCTGGTCCCAGACGCTCTTCTCGACATAATCAAGTGATATGCGATGCCCGGCTGCGAAAAGCTTCAGTACTGCCAGGGCCACCGAATCACACGCCACCCTGTCACGGCTGGCCAGGATGAGACCCGGGTGATCCCAGACCGCGTCGTGGTAGAACGGATCCCCCCAGAACATACTGTCCCCCGGTCCCCCCTGGACCATGATGGTGGTGGCGTCCACGATATTGATCAGCGGTTCCAGGCAGAGATTCAGTTCGGCGATCTTCTCGGAGATATTCCTGATATGCAGCGCGTCGGGAACGGGAAGTTTCCTGTCATCGGGATGGCAGACACCCACGAACGATTTCAGGCAGCAGGTGAATTCGGCGAATGTCGTCTCGTGGTTCTTCAGCATGGGAACATTGATGAAGGAGCGGTTGAAGGGGAAGCCCTCGGCGCCCTCCCTCCGGCAGAGCCATTCAAAACCGGTGGTGGTGAAGGCGAACTCCGACAGGAACATCCCGCAGTCCCCGACGAGAGGGTGCGCTCCCCGCTCCTTTACCAGCCGGATCACGGCCTGGACGACTTCGAGGTCGGTGGTGATGCGGCCGGGTGGATAGATGTTCCAGAGGATCGGGCCGGTGATGTTCGGCTTGATCATCACCCTCTGACCCGGTTCGATCTCAGCGAGTCCCCCCGCCGCCTCGACTGCCTCCCGTACAGCCTCCTCCACCGATCCATGGACCCCGGCGATACTGACTACCGCTTTCGGCATAGCGGGATAGATACGGGTGGGGGGGAGTGGTTCCGGTCCCACGAAGTCCAGAGCTCTCAGGTAACTGGTCCGCCCGCCGGACGGATCATCCCTGAGACAGCCGGTCAGGCCCGAACCGAGCATCGACGCGCCCATAACCGTCGCGCCACACCGCATGAATTTCCGGCGATGGATCCTGCTGCCTGTACCGTCCCTGCCGTCCATGTCGGCTCCTTCCGGATCCCTTACTTCTGTTTCGGGAAGTAAAACGGCTTGCGGTCGCTGATCCTCAGTGACGCGATGGGGCCGGTGACCACCGAACGCCACAGGTAGCCAGTGCCAGAGTGGCCAGAGTGACGCGCCTCCTCCAGGATATAGCGTTTGATCCCGCGTTGGATCACGCGCACCGGGTTGTTCAGCAGGTTCTTGACCCGTGACCGCAGTTCCCTCATCTGATCGGGGGTGATGAGGGGATGACGCCAGACGAGGTGGGTCTGGTCATAGTGGCTGTATTCCCGATCGAAGATCCCGTATCGATCGTCGATCTCCTCCCAGAACGGAGTGCGGGGGTAGGGCGTGATGACCGTCGCGCCATAGACATCGAAGTCGAATTCCTTCCATCTGTACGCGTCCTCGAGAGTCTCCTCGTAGCCCATGTCCTCGTGCCCGATCATGAAATAGGCGATCCTCAGCATGCCGGGTTTCGATCGGATCATCCCGGCCACTTCCCGGATCATCTCCACCTTCTGCTGCTTGTTGAGGCGTGCAAGGGCGACCGGATTCATCGTTTCCATGCCGATCGGGGCGGCCCGCATACCGCGTTCGTACCAGAGGTCGAGATACTTCACGGCCAGTTCGACCCGGGTCTGGGCCCACCACAGGAAATTGTATCGGGCAAAAAGCCGGCTGAGTTCTTCCGCGTAATCCGGATGGGAGCCGAACAGTTCATCGGTGAGCACCAGGTGACGGACGCCTATTTTCCGGTAATGGCGGAGGAGCCGTTCGATGCTGGCGATGTTCACCGTTGAACGTTCCGGCTCAAAGGTCGGCGTGGAACAGAAGGTGCACCGATAGGGACAACCCCGTTCAGTATGCAGAAGACCGAAGGTTGTGTGGCGGATACCCGGGAGGACCGAGAGGTGTACCATCGCGGCCGGATGCTCGACCGCATCGGCGTTGACGCGATACCCGAAGAGTTGTGCCAGGTGGTCTTCACCCGGACCGTATACCACCCGGTCTACCAGCTCGGGGATTCCATAGTCCATCGCCCCGTAGTTTCCGGCCCAGACTTCCCCCACTCCTTCTTCCCTGGCCGCCTCGATCATGGGGTGGATGGTGTCGATCTCGTTCTGATAGAAGCTGAAGCCGACGATATCCCAACCGTCCTTCAGTCTGTCCAGGTACTGCTGCCAGGTCGGATATTCCAGGATCTCGACCTCGGGCACATTCTGTTTGATGAATCTCAGTCCGGGAGAGATCCGTAGAGGGATGTTCATGCGCGGGAAACGCCGGATCACTGGTTGACCGGCGATATCCCAGTAACCGCCGGCATGACTTCTGCAGGGAGTAGTCAGGAGAACTCGTGGGCCTGTCGACATCTTCGAACCAGGCATCATAACCAGGAAGGTGTGAGAGTCCGGGGCCGAGATGGTCGAAACTGAAAAAATACCACCTTTATCAGCATATCATCAGAATCGATGCGCTTCAATCTCCACGTCCTCCGGTCCCTCCGGTCGATCCCGAACGGCCGGAGCCTCATTACGACGCACGACTCACTATATTGAACATCCCGGGATCGCATCCGTATCAGGAAGCATCATTATGTCAGGTGACAGATGAAATACGAAGGCCGACTCTGGCGACCTCCATCAGAGGCGCGATCACTCATCCTGCAGGCCACGATCGGCTGCTCGCACAATCTGTGTACCTACTGCGGCATGTACCGGGACAAAGAGTACCGTGTCCGCGACCTTGAAGGGATCCTCGGGGACATAGAAGAGGCGGCCCGATCTGAGCCCATGATCAGGAAGGTGTTCGTGGCCGATGGTGACGCCCTGGCCATGGAAACCGGGCAGTGGCTGGAGATCCTCCGCTCCCTGCGTGAACGAATGCCGCAGCTCCGTCGGGTGTCATGCTACGCGACCGCCATCAACCTCATGGAGAAGAGTGATGATGAACTCCTCATGCTCCGGGAAGCCGGTCTCTCCCTGCTCTACATCGGTCCCGAATCAGGGGATGATGTGACGCTCCGGCGTATCGTCAAGGGCGCCACCTTCGATGACCATGTCGAGGCGGCCCGGAAGGCCCACGCGGCGGGCATGAAGCAGAGTGTGATCTTTCTGCTCGGAGCCGGCGGTATCGAGCGGACGGAGGAACATGCCTCCGGATCGGCCCATCTTATCACCGGCATGGATCCCGATTACCTCTCCATGTTGACCCTCACCGTCATCCCGGGTACACCCCAGCAGCGTCTGGAAGATCAGGGTGGGTTCACGCTGCCTGCCGTTGAAGGACTGCTGCGGGAATTGCGAACCATGGTTGCCGATTCGGACCCCACGCAGGCTCTCTTCCGCACCAATCACGCCTCCAACTACCTTCCGCTCGAGGGCAGATTGCCGCGCGACCGTGACAGGATCGTCGCCGTGATCGATTCGGCTCTCAAGGGGGAGATCCCGCTCCGCCCTGAATATTTCCGGAGTTTGTGATCCGGTAAACGAAGAGATGTAAGAAATCCCTGCCTGAATGCGCTGACCTGCAGGAATACACACAACTGAATCTGGAGGTAGATGATGAGCAAGAAGCGCATTCTGGTGACCGGGGCGACGGGACAGCAGGGGGGGGCGGTGGTTGAGGCGCTCCTGCAGAAGGATTTTGACGTGACCGCGATGACCCGGAACCCGGATTCCGATAAGGCACAGGAACTGGCAGGCAGGGGAGTCGAAATCATCAGGGGCGACATGGATGACCGTGAGGCCCTGACAGAGGCATTCCGCGGTTTCGATGGTCTCTTCCTGATGAGTACACCCTTCGAGGCCGGCATGGAGCGGGAGACTGCTCAGGGGATCAACGCCATTGAAGCGGCCAGCGCGGCAGGGATCGGTCACCTGGTGTTCTCCTCGGTCGCGGATGCGGACCGGAGTACCGGGATACCCCATTTCGACAGCAAGCAGAGGATCGAGGATCATCTCAAGGCAAGCGATGTTCCTTTCACCATCCTGGCTCCAGCCTACTTCTATGAGAATATGATGGCGCCCTTTGTGCTGCCGGGGCTCCAGGACGGAGTATTCGCGATGGCCATGCCCGCCGATCGCGCCCTGCAGATGGTCTCAGTCAGGAACATCGGCGAACTGGCTTCACTGGCCTTCGGGGATCGTGACCGTTTTCTCGG
>JALGWK010000249.1 GCA_025774205.1 bacterium | reverse complement strand
ACAGGCCCCGGCCTCGACCTTGTACCAGAAGCGTTTCAGTTCCTGCTTGAGGTTGACCGCGCCTGGATTGCATCCCACGCCGTGGTAGATAGCGGTCGGCCGTCCCAGGTCCTTCCGGCCCAGGTCGTGTCCCGAGTTGAGCATACTGGCTACATTGGTCAGACCGATCGAGTCGATGTCGTAGACGGCGGTGGCGTCGGGATAGTCGCCCAGCCGTGGTGGATCGCCGGTGATGATCAGGACGTTATTAATGTCGATGTCGAGGGCGTCGAATCCCATCAGGTCGGACTGCATGGCGATCAGGTTCCTGTCGCGGCAGGTGTAATGGAGGACCGCTTCGATTCCGACCTCCCGCTGGATCAGCAGGGCAGTGGCCTGTGCGCTCATCCGGGCGCTCGCGCGTGGTCCGTCGGGGATGTTGATGGCGTTGAGTCCCGCCTCCTTCAACGCCGCCGCCGCCTCCAGTACCTTCGAGGGATCCGGGCCCGCCGGGGGGGAAAGTTCGGAGTTCACCACCCACTCCCCACGTGAAAGGCTGGCAGCAAGGTTGGAACGCTCCACCTCCGGGACCGGTTCGTAGTCGCTCTCTCCTGTCTGCTCCAGTACACGTACTATCCCGGGATGAGCAGGCCGGAGCATCTTCAGGGAGGAACTTATTACTTTGATGTGGGCCGGAGTCGTGCCGCAGCACCCGCCTACGGCCGACGCGCCAGCCTGGACGTACCACCGGGCGTAGTTGGCAAGATAATCGGGGGTAGTGAGGTAGATGTTGCGGCCCTCGACATCCTTCGGTACACCGGCATTCGGCTGGGCGATGATCGGCTTTCCGGTGACCGCAGCGAGCCTCTCAATCGTTGGAAGCATGCTCGCCGGACCAGTAGAGTGATTCACCCCGATGATATCGGCCCCGGCCTCCTCCAGCTCGCGGCCGAATACTTCGGGTGGCGTGCCGAGGAGGGTGTTCCCATCGTTGCCGCAGGTCATCTGGGCGATCACCGGGAGGTCGCAGGCCTCGCGGGCAGCCCGCAGAGCCTGCAGGATCTGGTTGAGGTCACTGAATGTTTCCAGCACGATACAATCGACCCCGCCGGCTAACAGTCCTTCAATCTGCTCGCGGAAGAACCCGCGCGCCTCATCCAGGCTGGTTGGACCCAGCGGTTCGACACGCACTGCAAGCGGGCCTACCGAGCCGCCCACGTAGACCTGGCCTGCCGCTGTCCCCACGGCGATCTCAGCAGCGCGGCAGTTGATCTCCTCGATCTGGCCGTCGAGGGAATGTTTCGCCAGTTTTGTCCGGTTTGCTCCAAAAGTGTTGGTCTGAATCAGCTCGGCGCCTGCGTTGATGTACTCCTGATGAATCTCGCTTACCAGATCGGGCGAGGTCAGGTTCAGGATGTCGTAGCAGGTGTTGAGAAACACCCCACGCTCGTAGAACATCGTGCCCATCGCCCCATCCACGACCATTAGATGATCGACGAGCAGTTCGGGTAGGGGGGGCAGGGTGTTCATGGTTCCTCGTACTCCTTATAGGTATGCTTCACTCTGATCTGTCAACAAACACCTCCGCCGACTCGGCGGAGCGAATGAGTCAGACGCTGAAGTATTCCGCAGCAGGGTGGTGGAACACGATCGCCGAGACCGATGCCTCGGGATCCATCATCATTGTTTCGGTCAGGGTCACACCGGTCAACTGGTCGGCATCGAGCAGGTGGAAGAGCTGTTCCTGGTCTTCCAGGCGCGGACAGGCAGGATACCCAAAGGAATAACGGCAACCGCGGTATTTCGCCTTGAAGATATCTGTGCGAGTAAGTGCGGGATCGTCTTCGATTCCCCATTCACCCCGGATTCGCTGGTGAAGCCATTCGGCGAACGCTTCGGCGGTCTCCAGCGCCAGAGCCTGAAGAGTGTGTGATTTGAGATACTGCCCCTCTTCCTTCCACTCTGCCGAGGTCTCCATGATACCGTGACCTGCGGTCACCACGAAAAGCGCGATGGTATCCAGCTGTCCCCGCTCCCGGGGCCTCACATAATCTGCGAGACAGCGGTAGGGTGATTTCGCCTGTCTGCTGAAGGTGAACCGACCCTCCTCCCGCCGGCCGGAGGCATCGAGCAGGACGACATGCTCGCCTTCCCCCACTGATCGGAAAAACCGGTAGACACCGCGGGGAGCAATAATTCCCTCTGATATGGCATGTTGCTGGACTTCCCCGACCGATTCCCGGAGTTCGACCGCACGGGCATCCCCGGTGGCGAAGAGTTCCTCCACCTTACCTTTAAGGCCGAGATGCTTGCCGAAGAGCATTGCGGGATTGATGAAGGAAAAGATCTGCTCAATATCTAGATCGTTCCCCTCCAGGGTGTGCGATTTCAAGTCGACCGGGTCGACCAGAGGGAATTCGTGGTCTAACCCTCCGCCGGAGGGGATGTCCACCAGTGTCACTTGAGCTGCAGGGGCAGTTGGATCATCTTTTCCGCCTTCTGTAGCGGCCGCGTCTGCCGCCGGTCGCCCCACGGCCATTTCCTCTCTGATCTCCGGATCCATCAGCCGGTTGGCCAGCTCCAGCCCTTCCATGGCATCACGGGCATACTGAACCACTCCATCGTATTCCGGAGCGATCTTATTAGTGGTGTAGGTACGTGTGAGGGCAGCTCCGCCTACCAGTATAGGGATGTCGATCCTCGCTGCGTGCAGTTCCCGTGCGGTTACCGTCATCTCATGGGTGCTTTTCACCAGCAGTCCCGAGAGACCGATCAGGTCGGGTTTCTCTGATCCCACCGCCTGAATGATATCCCCGGGTAGTACCTTGATCCCGAGATTCACCACCCGGTACCCGTTGTTACTCAGGATGATATCTACGAGGTTCTTCCCGATATCGTGAACATCACCCTTCACCGTGGCCAGCAGCAGGGTGCCGCGCGAGGCGCTCTCACCCTGTTCCATCCTCGGTTCGAGCCAGCTGACGGCAGCCTTCATCGATTCGGCACTCTGGAGCACCTCGGCCACAATCAGCTCGTTCTCTTTGAAGAGGCGGCCGACCTCTGCCATGCCGGCCATCAGAGGGCCATTAATGATATCGAGAGGAGCCATGGTCTTGACCATTTCCTCCAGATCGTCCTCGAGGCCATCCCTGTACCCCTCGATCACATATCTGCTGAGGCGCTCCTCGATGGGAAGGTTATCGATTCGCTCGGCTGTATCTCTTGGCTTGGCGTCGCGGAAATGATCGACCAGATCCTGTAGTGCGTTCTCTGAGCGGTTGAGGATCAGATCCTCCGCGAGCCGACGCTCCTCTTCCTTGATCTGGGTTACCCGGAGAAGACGCTCGGTATTGACGATAGCCATATCGAGGCCGCTCTGGAGGTTCATGTGGAGGAAGACCGCGTTGATGACCTCACGAGCCGCAGGAGGAAGACCGAATGAGACATTCGAGATCCCCAGAATGGTGCGGCACGCCGGCAGAGCTTCCTTGATCGCCTTCACACCCTCGATCGTCTGAATCGCCGCCCCGGTATACTCGGGATCACCGGTACCGACGGGGAAGACCAGCGGATCAAAGATCAGATCGCGTTCGGGGAGGCCGAA
>JALGWK010000248.1 GCA_025774205.1 bacterium | reverse complement strand
TCAGTTCGAGGGCCGTGGCCAGCCACCCCTGCGGATAACGCACCACGATTTTGCGCACCCGGCCCAGTTCGCCGCCCCGGGCTATGTCGCGGGCCAGCTTGACCATCGGGTAACCGGTGTAATTGTGCATCAGCCCGAAGACCTTACCGGTCGTTTCAACCAGTTCTTTCAGTTCCCGGGCCTGATCAACATTGATGGTCATCGGTTTCTCGCACATGACGTGGAAGCCGGCTTTCAGTACGTCTCGCGCGATGGGGAAATGCCAGTTGTTGGGGGTACAGATCGTGATGAAGTCCATCCGTTCCGATTCGGGCAGGGCCGTTTCCCGCTCGATCATCTCGGCGTAGGTGCCGTAGACCCGTTCGGGATCGACGTAGAGTGGATCCCTCATTTTAAGCGACTGATCCGGATCGGCGTCGAAGGCGCCGCCGACGAGTTCAACCAGGCCGTCCAGGACGGCGGCCTTGCGGTGCACCTCGCCGATGAACGCGCCGGGGCCACCCCCGACCATCCCCATGCGGAGCTTCCTGTCGACCTTCATCTGCTTTCCTTTCCCTGCTGAGCCCCGCTGTTCGTCAGCGGGGTTCTGATATCCTGGTCAGTTCGTCTCTCATCCGGGACCACGAAAGGAGTCGCGACCTCTCTCAGGGTATACTCCTTCTGATGCTCCTTCTGCCACACCCAGGCGGCATGGATGGCCGCGCCAAGCGCGGCTCCCTCGCCCCTGACCGGCACTGTTTCAGTTTCGAAGATGTCGGCGATCATCTGGCACCAGGAAGCTGAATTCGCGAGCCCGCCGGTGAGATGGATGACGGTCGGCACCACCGGCATACTGGTGAAGCCGGTGAACAGGTTGAGCACGTGGCCTTCGAGAACCGCCCGACAGAGCGATTCCCGGTTCAGGCCATCCAGCCCGAAGCCGAACATCACCGGCGCGGCCAGAGGCAGGTCGGGAGTCCGCTCACCCTCGTACCAGGGGATGAGCAGCCGGCCTTCATTCCCGGCGGGAGTCATCGCCACGACCCCGTCGAAATCCTCGTGGCTCATCCCGTAGCGTTCCAGCACCGCATTGTACCCGTTGGCCATGTTGGAGACGCAGAGCAGGGGGAGCCAGTGGCCGGTGCTGTCGCAGAAGGAGGCGATCTCGCCGGAGGGATCCACGAACGGCTCCTTCATGAAGGAGTAGGCGGTCCCGCTGGTCCCGAGACTGACCGTCACGATCCCCGGCTCGAAGTTCCCGGTGCCGATCGCGCCGTACATGTTGTCGCCGCTCCCGGCATCGATCCGGCAGTCGGGAGAGAGGGCGAACCGATCAGCCAGGACGGGGGAGACGCTCCCGATGGTCCGGTCGGATGGTTCGACCGGGGGAAGCTTCTCCCTCAGACCGGGATCGATCGCCCCGATCACCTCCGGTGACCAGGTCCCGGTCACCGGACTCCAGAGGGCCATCCCCGAGGTGTCACCCGGTTCCATGACCGCGACGCCGCCTTCTTCCGCGCCGGTCAGGTACCAGTTGATGTAGTTGTGGACGAGGAAGAGAGTAGCGGATTCAGCGTAGACGCCGGGCTCGTGTCGCAGCATATGGAGGATCTTCGGGGCGGTGTACCCGGTCCGCTGGGAGTTCCCCACCTCTTCGATCATCCGTTCCCGGCCGCCAACCCGTTCGGTCAGCAGATCGCACTCTTCACTGGTGGAGAAATCGTTCCACAGTTTACTGCGGTCCCGGGCCAGGTTCCCGGCGCCGTCCAGCGCCACCAGCCCGTGCTGCTGCCCGGAGACCGAGAGGCACCTGATCTGCCGCTGATCCACTTCCGAGGCCATCAACCGCTGCAGGATCATGTCAACCGCTTCGAGCCACATCCGCGGATCCGATTCCGAGATCCCCTCGTCCAGATCCGGGATCACCCCATCCCTGGTCCCGTAGCTGGGCATGTCATCGTCGTAGTTCACCGAGTCCACATGGACGACACCGCCCTCTGCCGGATCGATCACCACGATCTTGCAGCTCTGGGTCGATACATCCAGTCCGGCGAAGAGACCTTCCACTACAGTTTCCTCCTGAATTCCTGAGTCGGAATCTGATAGTACCCGAAGCCCGGCGCGAACCTCCTACAGGTTCTCGATCAGGATCTCTTCCAGGTCGCCGCGATGACCTGCCGGATCGAGATGACACTCAAGGATCCGCTCATGCGGCAGACGGCTGATCCGTTCCTTCATCCTCTCCAGCGCCCTGATGTTCAGGTCAACCGCCCGCTCAACCGGCATGTTCTCCGGGTTGATATCGATGCCGAAGTACTCCTTGTACCCGAGGGCCCAGAGTGAGTAGAGCAGGGCCTCGGTCTCGTGTGGGTTGACCACGCCGACGTTGTTGTCCTGGTCGTAGTTGCCGTCGGGCTGGCTGTTCCAGTGGGTGTGGGCCAGGCGACCCTCCATCGCCGTCAGCGAAAAGGCCGCGGGCAGCGTCTCGAAGCCCATCTTTACATGACCGGCCTCGGGGTTGAGACCCACCAGGGTGTGACCCTCCTCCAGCAGGCGGCGGTTCCCGGGATCGGTCATCTTCGCCTCGATCCGCCGGGCGGCCAGGATCCCCTCGGCGGTGGTGCGGTAGATGTTGTTGGCTGCCGGTTCGTACGGTTTCGGTTCGATCGCGATCCGCACGCCCGGCACCTCGTCCATGGCCTCTGCCATCGAACTCTCGAAATAGTCCCACATCTGTACAAATGGTTTGCCATGCAGGTAGCGGTAACCATCCATCCCCGGCCACGAGATCGCCATGTCGGCTTCCATCTCGGCGATCAGCCGGAGACCACCGACTGCGACCTCCGTCGCCTTCTCCCGGACGGCCGGGTCGGGATTCGAGAGACTGCCGAACTCGAACATCGGGTCGTAGAAATGTGAGAAGGGGACAGCTACCAGCCGGATACCCGCCTCTTCCTCGAGCTGTTTGAAGAGATGGGCGTTCTCCTCGTTCACCTCATCGGGATAGTGGGCCTCGATACCCGAGACACCGAGATCAGCCATACCGGCCGCCATCTCGATCCGCTCCTCGATCGAGGCCGCGGGGACGAAACGGTCGTGGAAGCGACCCCCGCCGGGAGTGAAGTACCAGATCCCCACCGAGATCTTCAGATCGAGATCGCCCGTCAGGTTCTCGAGCATCTGCTCCGGCTCGCGGATCGTCGTCTGGTAGCGAAGGTCGGTCAGTGTGTACGCCATTGTTCCACTCCATTGCCGGGCGTCAGGATAACAAAGGTGTCTTCCGCGCAGCAGGAACACCGTCTGATATGGATTCCCTTATACATCATCCTAGCAAAAACCGAGGCCGGCAGGCGAATGGACTCTTGCTGCCGATACATTGGTCAAGATTCCGGCCTCCATATCTGGCATATTACATTCAAACTGGTTACCTATAGAAAGGGGACGGAGGTGCGTCTCTGACCATCGCTAAAATCTGCCGGAAGTATCACATCACTGAGGAACCGTCCGATACCGAGTATTGGCGTTCACGTCCACCTGACGAGCGTCTCACCGCCCTGGAAGAGATTCGCCGGGAATATCACCGATGGAAGTATCATGCTGAACCCAGACTTCAGAGAATTCATTCAATCACTGAACGATAGCGAGGTTCGGTACCTCGTTGTCGGCGGGTATGCCGTCGCCTATCACGGTCACCCCCGTTATACCAGGGATCTGGATATTTGGATCGAACTGAGCCTGAAGAATGCCGAACGTGTGCTCTCGGCACTTCATCGTTTTGGTTTTGAGGACCTGGACCTGACATCCGCAGACCTGGTGGAACCTGACCGGGTCATTCAGCTGGGATATCCGCCGGTCCGCATCGACCTGATCACGTCTCTGGATGGTGTCTCGTTCAACGACTGTTATGAATCCCGGATAGTGGAAGTGATCGATGGGGTTCAGGTACTGTTTATCGACCTGCCGAAT
>JALGWK010000247.1 GCA_025774205.1 bacterium | reverse complement strand
TGAGGTATAGAGCAGTACATATGCAGTCTATTATCCTTGGGCCTCCTTCAGGAAACTGAAGGAGGCATTCAGGGGCTTCTGAACCTGGCACACTGTATCCGTAGCCCTTCAAATACTCGAACAGATATCACTTTGTGTTACAGAAATTTAATTGTTATTCGTCCTAATTAATAGCCGTACATTGGATTATTATTCCCGAGCTGCGATACACTCGACCACAGTAATTCTACTCACTGCCAGAGTGCAGTGAAGAGTTGCTGTGTATGGGTGCAAAAGGAACATATGATTGGCTTGCGGGCTTCTTCCGGGTGACCGGAGGAAGCCCGCTTTTTTAGAGGCCTCGGAATTACCTGGAGGCCTTGAACCAGCCGGCTCCTACCTTCAGGGGCCTCCCGGCTCTCAACGTGACGGTCCGGACCTGTTCCCCATATCGAATGATGATCGGGCCGTTGGTGTCTGATCGAAGGGTAGCCTGAACCAGTTCTCCACCGGCCCACTCCTGATCGACTGTGACGCCGCCTCTCGCTCGAAGCCCCCTGACATATCCGTCCCTCCACGCCTCCGGCAGCGCCGGCAGGAGATGGATCTCACCCAGGTGGCTCTGCAGGAGCATCTCGGCGACCCCGGCGGTGCCGCCGAAGTTGCCGTCGATCTGGAAGGGCGGATGGGCATCGAAGAGGTTCGGGTAGGTTCCGCCGCCGGAGTACTGTGTCCCCGGTGCGGGATCGGAGTAGTTCAGGTGTGTCCGGAGCATGCCATAGGCCTGGTCACCATCCAGCAGGCGAGCCCAGAGATTGATCTTCCAGGCCTTGCTCCAGCCGGTCCCGCCATCTCCGCGCAGTTCGAGCGATCGCCGGCAGGCGTCGGCCAGCGCGGGGGTAGTCAGCGGAGAGATGAGACTGCCCGGATGGAGCCCGATGAGATGGGACATGTGCCGGTGGTTGGGATCGGCATCCTCCCAGTCGAAGTACCACTCCTGGAGGTTCCCCTTCTCCCCGACCTGGAAGGGATAGAGTCGATCCAGGGCCGAGTTGATCTCGACCGTCATACTGCTCCGGATGCCAAGGATGGTGTCACTCTCCGCCAGGCTGAGGAAGAGTCCCCGGATCAGGGCCAGGTCGGAGGTGCCGCCGTAGAGGGTCGCTCCCCGATACCCATCGGGTGTCAGGTAGATGTTCTCCGGTGAGGTGGACGGGGCCGTGACGAGATACCCCTGCGGGTCCTCCACCAGGAAGTCGAGGCAGAAGCGGGCGGCGCCCTCCATCAGGGGCCGGGCATAGTCGCGCAGCCACTCAACATCCCCCGTGAAGAGGTAGTGGTCCCAGAGATGGAGGCAGAACCAGGGACCGGCCATCGACCAGTTGGCCCAGACCGGGTGACCGCCCCCGAAGTCACCTACCGGATTGGTCATCGCCCAGATGTCGCTGTTGTGACTGCAGCACCAGCCGAGACAGTCATAGAGGGTCTCAGCCGTCACCTTACCGGTCACGGCCAGTCGCCCGATGAACTGGAGCAGGGGATCGTGCATCTCGCTGAGGTTGGTGACCTCGGCCGGCCAGTAATTCATCTCGGCATTGATGTTGGTGGTGTAGTTGCTGCTCCACGGCGGACGGAGGTGCGGATTCCAGATCCCCTGGAGGGTGGCGGGAATCCCTCCCGGCCGGGAGGAACTGATCAGGAGATAGCGGCCGAACTGGAAGTAGAGCGATTCGAGGTCGGGATCTTCTGCTCCCTCGCGATACGCCCGCAGCCGGGCGTCGATCGGAAGGTCGGGCGCATCGGCATCATTCAGCCGCAACGCCACCCGGTCGAAATACGACTGGAAGTCCTCAATATGCCGGTTCAGGAGTTCGCCATACGACCGATTCCCCACCCTCTGCAGATATTCTGAGGCAAGAGCCTGTTCATCCCGCCCATCCAGACCGGGATCCCGGTCGAAGCCGTTATAACTGGTGGCGATCGAGACCAGGAGCAAAGCCCCCGAGGACTCACTGACGGTGATCACTTCACCGTCAGCGTGAACGCGGCCGGCGGTTTCCCCAACCCGTGCGGTCATGCGGAATCGCATGCCCCTTCCGTCGGCGTCATAGACGATGGCGTCAGGGATATCCCCCCGGTAGTTCGGCTCGGCATGCACCGGAGCCCGGCCATCCAGGTGGAGCGAGACTCCCTCACTGCTCAGAGAATGTTCCAGCAGGCTGGAAGCAGACATGGTGAAGTCGAGTGAACCGGGTTCTTCCACCGTCAGCCTGATGACCATGACCTGGTCGGGAGCCGACACGAAAACCTCGCGGGTGTACTCGTTTCCATCCACGACGAATCGGGTGCGTTCGACGCCGGTCCGCAGATCAAGTTCCCGACGGTACTCCACTGGTTCTCCGGGGAGATCAAAATCGATCAGCAGATCACCCAGAGGAGCATATGACTCCGAGAATTTGCCCTGAAGCTGACGGACAGCCTGATCGGCCTCCCGGTACCTGCCGGCGAACAGCAGTTCCCGCACTTCTTCCAGATGCTCGTGGGCATCGGGATTCATATACGGATCCACCGGCTCCCCGGCCCAGAGAGTCTCTTCGTTCAGACCGATCCGCTCATGGGCGGGGTCACCATAGACCATGGCGCCGATCCGACCGTTGCCCATGGGGAACGCCTGCTCGAAGAATTCTGCCGACTGGTCGAACCAGACGAGTCTCGAGGGGGCCGGCTGCTGGGCACACGACACCTGCAGCAGTATCCCGACTCCGACGACGATGCTGAATCGCTGCAATCTCATCGATCTGCCGTCCTTCACTGCCGGATGATCCGGCCGATCGTGTCCTGGTGCCAGTTGATGAGCGAGCGCATGTAGGGCCCGATCATCGAAGATGACTCGAAGCCGGCCGCGATCGCCGCTTCCTCTTCAACATCGGCGGGGACATCGGCGCTGGCGGCGAAGTGCTGCAGGTCGCGATAGAGGCCCAGCGTGAAGCAGTCCCATGGCCCACCCAGGGTCTTGTAGAAGATCAGGTTCAGCGGCCGGCCGATCCTGCCCAGGTAGTCGTTCTCCATCACCCGCTGGCGGTACAGTTCCTCATGCTTCCCGGCCAGGGCCACGAACATCTCGACATGGAAATACCCGGCCGGCGGCGAGACGGCGGTCTGGAACGCTTCCGGAGAAGGACCGGTGTAGAAGGTCTCCTCACGCCACGAGGCCAGTTCCCTCAGCTTCTGTTCATAGAGCGAATCGGGCAGGTCAAGTCGGGAACCGGCCAGCGCACGTTGCCGCATCATCGGCTCTGCGTACTGCTCCTCCAGACTGCCGATCGGCTGGAGATCGATCAGTTCGAGCAGACGTCCGGGCGCCGCCCGCATCAGAACGGTCGCGTAGATCGTTTCGTTCTGCCGGGGAGGATCCGGTTCGGAGGCCGACGAGCGGGCCGGGATCAGGAGGATGGCGGCAATGAACAAACAGGGCACCAGGCGGGGACTGTTCATGGAATTCCTCTCTCGATTCAAACTGCTGCTGGACACTCCGGTGACAGGTACTTCAGAATACTGTGGTTTGATATAAACTGAAACTGATTGGATTCGAGATGCCATATAGCAGACATCCTTATTACAGACATTCTCCTGTCATCCCGATCTTTCTGGCCTGTGCCCTGCTCTTCATCTCCTGCGGTCTGCTCGATAAGGGGGATGATGGTGGTGGTGATACTGGTCCGCAGGAGGAACATGTCAACGCGCTGCCCAACCTGGCGGCTGACAGCACGAACATCGCCTATCTCGAGTTCGAGAATGGTCTTCGTCTGCCCTACTATCGGACCTACGACCTGAATCTGAAAAATACTGCCGTGACTGCGGCCCTGATCATGGTGTACGGGTCGGGACGAGGTGCTTTCCGGACCGCGGTCGGGTTGGCGGATTCAGCGGGAGTGGAAGTGAGTACCCTGATCATCACACCGAGATTGTATACCTATTTCGACGCCCTGCCGCCGGATGAACCGTACTGGAGCACCCATGGCTGGAAATGGGGTGAGGAATCGCTTACCGATGCATCCCGGATCGGATCCATGAGTTCGTTCGACCCGATCGACCGCTTCATCGAACAGATCAATAATGCCCAGCTCTTTCCGAACCTCACCTCGATCACCATCGCGGGACACTCCGCCGGCGGACAGTTCGTGCATCGATACGCCGTCGGCACCAGGGTAGAGCAATCGTTGACCGGCATCAGCGTCCGGTACGTGGTAAGCAATCCCTCAACGTTTGTGTATATCCGGCCGGACCGGGCCATTACCGGCACGCTTGATGAGTTTGAGATTCCGGAGGCTGCCGATTGCACCGAGTACAACAGCTGGCCGTACGGGTTCGACACATCGCCGCCCTACTACAGCGTTCTCAGTCTCACCCAGATCCAGAACCAGGTACGCTCGAGGGACGTGGTCTACCTGGCCGGTGGGGCCGATACCCTGATCACCTCCAGCCTTGATCAGAGCTGCGGGGCACAGTATACCGGCCGCAACCGATACGAACGGGCTGTCATCATGAAGAACTTCATGGACACCTTCTTCCCCGGGCATACCCATGACCTGTCCGTGGTTCCAGGGGTGGGACACAGCGGCAGACAAATGTTCATGTCCACCCAGGGTCTGGCAGCGCTGTTCGATTGATGAAACGAGACTGCCAGCTGACGATTAACCGAATCGTTCTGGCCCTGAAATCGGGGTGAATGAAACCAGCTACTCTATGGCGTCCGCCATGATGAGGATGTCGAAGCCCTTGAAGTAGTACCGGCGGAGTCCCTCGTTCTCGGAGTACCTCCCCCGCCCCTTCAAAACCGTCTCGAACGCCTTCCCCACCCGCTTGAGGACGCTGCTTCTCACCCACGGTTCGTTGTGACCGGGCAGAAGCCAGTCGAACTCGTCGAGCCGTTCGACCAGTTTCGCGTTCGAGGCGATGTAGGCGTCGAGATCGACGTCGGCTGAATAGGCATACAGCGGGCCGGGGAAGAAGTGGTCCCCGCTGATGAGGAACCGGTGATCGGGATCGAGCAGGCACATCTGGCCGGGTGAGTGCCCGGGTGTGTAGATCACTTCGAGAGTCCGCCCGCCGAGGTCGATGACATCACCATCGGTAACCAGGACGGTCGGCACCAGCGACGGAATGTGCCAGGTATCGGGATCGAAGCCTACCGGGAGCGGTTTCCAGAGATAATCTGGTACCAGGTACCTCTCCATCGAAGCGTGGTCGCGACCCCGCTGCATCGCCGCCAGTGAGGCGGCATTGTCATAAGCGGTGATTTCGTCGTATTGCCAGGCCCCCGCGACATGGTCGTAATGCTCGTGGGTCAGGACCACTGACACCGGCAGGTCGGTCAGTTCCTCCACCACAGCGCGAAGGTCGCCGATCCCGTTGCCGGTATCGACCAGCACGCCCCGATCCTCACCCAGCACCAGGTAGGAGATCGCCTCCTCGAACTGGTTCGGTTCGTAGATGGCATACGTGCCTTCAGTCAGGCGGTAGACATCGAACCACTCCTGGTACGTGCCCACCTTCTCCAGCGAGGCATAGACGGGTCGGGGGTGCACATCCCACCAGTTATCAGGCTGCACCAGGTCCCCCTCCACCCCACCCTGTCCGCAGGAGAGGGTGAGAGAGCCCAGCATGATTGCAGACAAAACAAAGATCGGTAC
>JALGWK010000246.1 GCA_025774205.1 bacterium | reverse complement strand
GTTCCACTCGATGGCTCGGCATGCTTATCGCCCTCCCCCGGAATCGGCCGGTACCGGTGTGAAGTCGGCCAGGGCATCCTCCAGCAGTTTGCGCGTGTACTCCGTATTATGAACCCCCAGACTGCCCTCCGAGGTCATCGCCTCGAAGATATACTCCGCCCGCAGGTAGCTGGTGGTGGTATCCTGGCCGGCGCCGGCGGCGTCGAGCTCCGCCTCCAGCGAGGTGAGCAGGCCCTGGATTTCGGTCTGCACGCCATCGATGTCGAAATCGGTGGCGCCTTCATGGCACTGCTGGCAGGCCTCTATCCGGGGTTCGAAAGTGTGACCGGTCTTCATCGGGACCGATTCACTGACGTAGGGACTCTGGAACACGTGGCAGGCGATGCATGCTTCAGTGGCCAGAGCCGTGGTGTGGACCGAATTCTCGTATTCCTCACCCGGATAGGTGAACCCGAGGGTGCCGGTGAAGATCTCCCAGGTTGCGTGATGGATCGCCTCGCCCGGCAAGGCACCTTCAGCATTGTGGCATTTCGCGCAGATCACGTTCTGTCCCAGTGGCAGCCGGAGCTGGCCCGGATTCTCGTTGCTGTGGGCGGTGTGACAGGCCTGGCACGTGATCGGCATGGGATCGTCGGCGATGTATCCGCTCACCCCCGTGCTGATCCACTGCTCGAACGACTGGGCGATATGGCACGAGGCGCAGTCCGCGTGAGCCGAATCCTCCCACTCCTCCAGGTAGGGATGGTGGGTGCCCTCATGGCACTGACCGCACAGGTCGGCGTCCCACAGTTCGGAGTCGACCGGCATGAGGACGTCGGTGGGCGAATCGAGGTAGGCGTTGTTGTGCTGGCTGGCCGGTCCGTGACAGACCTCGCACTGTACATCCCGATATTTGAGGGTATCACTCGAAGCTGCCGCCCAGGCGTCATCGGCCCCGTAGAGGGAATCGTCGGCGTCCCATCCGGTCGTGTGGCAGGGGATGCAGGAAGCGTCGGCGAAGTCGTTTTCCTGGATGGTGGTCAGCGCGTCGGCGTGAGCAGTCAGGCGCCAGCCGAAGGTCGTCTCCTGGTGGCACTGCACGCAGACGGGATTCCGGTTCACGGTATCTGAATAACCGACGTACCTCAGGGCGACTTCGCTGCCGTCTACCGCCGGACCGGTTGCCCCTTCATCCTGCTCGCATCCCGCCACGAGCATGAAGCCGGGGATCAGCACCACTACCGCCACTATCTGCGCCCTGCGTTTCCACGTTCCGTTCATCACTGGTTCTTCCTTTCGGCCTTACGCGGCCCAGGAGGGATCAGTTCGCTCCTCCATCAAAAGAACAGGGGCCCCCACCCGGAAGATCATTCCGGCAATGGCAGGCCCCCTCTTTTCCTTCTCGACACAAAATCGTCGCTCGTCTCCCCTGTCCGACAGTTACCCCCGGACAGTTACCCCCGGACAGCTATCCCTTGGTCGGATCGGGGTGCGCTATCTTCGCGTGCTTCTCTTCGAAGTCGAAACCCTTGAAGGTCGGGCTGTTATCGTTGTGACACTTCAGGCAGGTCTCTTCGTTCGGTACGAGCATGCCATTGGCGACTGACTGCTCATGGTCCCGCATGATCGGGAACTTGTTGTAGTCGGCGCCGGCGCCGTGGCATGCTTCACAGCCGACACCTTCTTCAGCCTTCCAGGTGGCGGCATGTTCACCACCGGGGCCGGTCGTGTGACAGGCCAGACACTCAGCCGCTTCCTGGGGATTCCCGAGTCCCTTTTCGGTGGCGATCGCCTTCGCGGCGTCGCTGCTCAGGGTCTCAAAGGCCTTGGCGTGCCGTGAGCCTTCCCACTGTCCGAACTGGTTGCCCTTGGCCGCACTCCGGTGACACATCTTGCAGCCGTCGACACCCACAAAGGCGTGGTCGGCGGAAGTGGTGTCGGGGTATCCGGCGCCAGTCAGAGCCACGATCGGCAGCAGAAGCAGAGGAATGAGGACCAGGCTCCAGGCGGGCAGGCGATTGTTCTTCGTGTACTCGGCCATGTCTGATGATGCTCCTGTGTTTCAGCGCCCCCGGTGTTCGATCCTGTCATGCCGGAGAGGCTCGTTCAGGGTATCCGCTATTTCAGGTCCGATTATCCTAAATAATAATCACTCCGAACGACTTTTAACAATCCTTATCTCTTCTATCTCTTTCGAATATGCAGAAATATGCAGATTATTCCGGCCCACTGCCCGACCGTGGCCCGTTTCTCACCTCTGAACCGATCGTGAACAGGATTCAGCTGCTGGCCGGAGTACTGCCGAGCAGTTGCCGGAGTACGACCAGGGTGTAGCTGAAGTACTCCCGGAATGTAGCTGGAGTACTGCCGAAGTGTAGCTGGATTACTGCCGAAGGGGGTCCGGAGGGACGCCAACATTGATTTATATCAATCAGGTATTGTTGTATATGCAACAATTCGTGGCTGCACAGCATTCATGTTATCAGGCTAATCTGATGTCATTCAATCAGTTACATACCCAGACAACTCTGGCACAACATTTGATACAGATACTCCCTATGAGAAAGCCAATCCGACATACCCGATCGGCCATCGCGCTCCTGGCGTCCCTGGTGTTCTTGCCTGGCAGCGAAATGGCTGTTGCTCAGAGTGACCTGCCGCTACCGGTATTATCGATGCATGAGTTCGTATCGGAAGTCCTTGCCACTCACCCTGGAGTGGCCACCCGGGAGGCGGGCAGGGATGCCGGTCAGTTCCGGATTCCACAGGCCGGCGCCCTGCCTGATCCGACCCTCGGACTCGGAATCATGAACCTGCCGTCGGGCAGCTTCAGTTTCAATCAGATGGACATGACGATGAAGACCCTGTCGGTCTCTCAGATGTTCCCGGCGCCCGGAGTCAGGGACGCTCGCACTTCAGTCTGGTCTCTCAGATGTTCCCGGCGCCCGGAGTCAGGGACGCTCGCACTTCAGTCTCGGAGCGGGGCCTCAATATCTCTGAACAGGAGATCGCGGTGACCCGGGAGATGCTGAACCTTCGGGCCAGGCAGCTCTATCTGGAACTCCATGACATCGAGCAGGCCCTGGCGATCGTCTCCGAGAACCAGTCCCTGCTCGATACCTTCATCCGTATCTCGGAGGCCCGGTACCGGACCGGCAGCGGGATCCAGCAGGACATCCTCAAGGCCCGTCTTGAACATGCCCGACTGACCGAGCGACTGATCCGTCTCGAAGCCAGGCAGGCCGGGCTCAGGAGCACCATGAACATCCTCCGGGGAAACCCGGCCGATTCCCGATTCGACCTGGCAGGACTTCCCGAACCGGCCGGTCCGCTCCCCGGCGCCGACGAACTGCTCGAGATGGCACGGACCGGCAATCCCACCCTGCTCAGGGGACTTCGTATGCCCAGCGGGACGGAGGCCGGGCCGACCTGATCAGCGCTTCGGTCATGGTCCAGATCCCCCTCTGGTCGGACAGGAAGCAGTCGCAGGCGGTCGAGGAACAGGAAGCGCTCGTCCGGGAGGCCCGTTACCGGCTGCAGGATATTGAACTTGGCATCAGCGATTCGATCCACCGGCTCCAGACCAGGTTCGAGGAATCGCGCCGGCTGATCAGGCTCTATGCCTCGGAGATCGTCCCGGAGGCGGAGGGAGTTCTGAACAGCGCGCTGGCCGGATACCAGGTCGGACAGGTCGATTTCCTGTCCCTGCTGAGCGCCCAGGCCACCCTCTTCAACTACCAGCTCGAATCGATCAGGGTGATGACCGATTACCACCGTCATCTGATCGAGATGGAAGCGATAATCGGCACACCCATACCGGAAGCTCTCAACACCGGACAATCAGGGAATGGATCATGAAACATCTGAACACCATCCTCGTCATAGCTGTGGTACTGCTGCTGGCAACCACCGGCGTCGTACTGCGGATCATCCCTCTGCCCGGAAGCTCACGGCAGGGAACCGTTGTGGCCGAGACCGTCTACGTCTGCCGCACAGGCCGCAACCGATCAGGGCGAAGCGGTATACACCTGCCCGATGCATCCCTCGGTGGTGAGTGACCGTCCCGGTGACTGCCCCATCTGTGGTATGAGCCTGGTACCGGCAGCCACCGAAGTGAGCGGCAGTCCGGGTGACTTTGTCGCCGGAGAACTGCCCGATGTGACCCTCTCGCCGCTACAGAGGAATCTGGCCAACGTGGCAACCTCAACCGCCCATCGTACCGATCTGGAGAAGGAGATCACGGCTGTCGGACGATTCGCGGTGAACGAACAGCTCACCGCCCATGTCGCGGCCTGGATCAGCGGTCGGGTCGAAGAGCTGCATGTTGATTTCACCGGCTCCATGGTCACCGAAGGCGAACCACTCCTGGAGTTGTACAGCCCGGTCCTTATCCAGACGCAGGAGGAGTACCTGACCACGCTCCCGCCGGAAGATGGTCCCGAGAGTGAGACCATGAAGATGGTCCGGGAACAACTCCGTCGGGCGACCCGCCAGCGGCTGATCCTGTGGGGGATCACAGAAGCACAGATCGAAGAACTTGAACAGACCCGGACCGTCCCGACCACGGTGACGATCCATGCCCCGGCCTCCGGCACAGTCATGAAAAAGATGGTCCATGAAGGAATGTATATAAAGGAAGGCCAGACCCTCTTCGACATCGCCGATCTCACCTCCATCTGGCTCCTGGCCGACTTCTATGAGAAGGACCTCCAGGCCCTGCGACTGGGACGCGCGATCGAGGTCACTACCGATGCCTGGCCCGACCGGACCTTCACCGGCACGATCGGATTCATCGAGCCGGTCGTGGATCCCCGCTCGCGTACGATCCGCGTGCGGGCCGAATTCCCGAACCGGAGCGGTCGGCTGAAGCCGATGATGTTCGGCACCGCCACGATCATGGTACCCCTGAGCAACATCCTCACCGTGCCGGCCTCAGCGGTCATCAACACCGGTGAGCGGCAGGTGGTCTGGGAGGAGGTCTCGGAGAACCGGTTCACACCGCGGTACGTGACGGTGGGGAACCGTATCGGAGAGTGGGTGGAGATAGTGGACGGCCTGGAGGAGGGTGCTGAAGTGGCCTCCTCCGGCGGCTTCCTGCTCGATTCGGAGAGCCAGCTCAGGGCGATCACCAGTGCGGCGGTGTCCGCGGCGACGGGACACGTCCATGACAGCGGAGAGCCTGATCCACCGGGAACGGATCCACTGTCATGATCGATCGCATCATCGAAGCGAGCATCCGCAACCGGCTCATCGTAGGGATCGTATTCATCCTCGCGGTCGCCTGGGGAATATGGGCCCTTCAGAACACTCCCCTCGATGCCATCCCCGACCTGAGTGACAACCAGGTGATCGTCTCCACCGAATGGATGGGTCGGGGGCCGCAGGTGATCGAAGACCAGATCACCTACCCCCTCTCCACCGCCCTCCAGGGACTGCCCCGGGTCAGATCGGTCCGGGCCACCAGTATGTTCGGCCGCAGCATCATCTACGTGATTTTCGAGGATAAGGTCGACATCTACTGGGCCAGGAGTCGCGTCCTGGAGAAGCTGAATTACGCCCAGAGCCTCCTGCCGGACGGAGTGACACCGACTCTCGGACCTGACGGGACCGGCGTGGGGCATGTCTACTGGTACGTGCTCGAGAGCGAGGACCACGACCTCGGTTTCCTGCGCTCGGTTCAGGACTGGTACCTGCGCTTCTCGCTGGCCGCCGTCGAGGGAGTGAGTGAAGTCGCCTCGATCGGAGGTTTCGTCAGGCAATACCAGATCGATATCGATCCCGCGAAACTGCTCGCCTATAACCTCCCCCTCAACCGTGTCATCCAGGCGGTCCGCGGCAGCAACGCCGACGTCGGCGGACGCCTGCTCGAGATGAGCGACATCGAGTATGTCGTGCGGGGCCTTGGCTACATCAAGTCCCTCGAAGATGTCGAGGATATCGTGGTCGGCGCCACCCCCGAGGGGATACCGATCTACGTGAGCAACCTGGGCACGGTCCAGATGGGAGGCGACATCAGACGCGGCCTCCTCGACCAGAATGGTGAGGGAGAGGTCGTCGGCGGCATCATCGTGATGCGCTACGGCGAGAACGCGAAAGATGTCATCGACCGGGTCAAGGCCCGGATCACGGAACTCGAGGCGGGACTGCCGGAGGGCGTCTCAATCCGGACCGCCTACGACCGTTCCGAACTGATCGAGAACGCCGTCGACAACCTGCGGCACACGCTCACCGAGGAAGCGATCATCGTCGCCCTGATCGTGTTTCTCTTCCTGATGCATTTCAGGAGCGCGCTGGTGATCATCGTGAGTCTCCCGATCGCCGTGCTCGTCAGCTTCATCTTCATGAAGTACCTCGGGATCACCTCCAATATCATGTCGCTCGGAGGGGTGGCGATCGCCATCGGTGTCATCGTGGATGCCTCGGTCGTGATGGTTGAGAACGCCTACCGGCACATCTCAGAATCACAACTGGAGACGCGCGAAGAGATCACGGCCATAGTGATCACCTCGGCAAAACAGGTCGGGCGGCCGATCTTCTTCAGTCTCGTGATCATCATCCTCTCCTTCGTCCCGGTCTTCATGCTCACGGGCCAGGAGGGCAAACTCTTCACTCCGCTGGCCTTTACCAAAACCTTCACCATGACGGGAGCTGCCCTCATCTCGATCACCCTGGTTCCGGTCCTGATGACCATCTTCATCCGGGGGCGGCGTCTCCGCACTGAGCGTGAGAACCCTCTCATGCGCTTTTTCAACGCCATCTATCACGCCGTTCAGGGGATGGCGCTCCGGCATCGTCTCGTGACGATCGCGCTGGCTCTGCTTATCCTGGCGGCAACGATCCCGATCGCTGCCAGCAGGGGGCGGGAGTTCATGCCCCAGCTCGACGAGGGCAGCCTCCTCTACATGCCGGTCACCCTTCCCAACGTCACCGTGACAGAAGCGAAGCGGCTGTTGCAGGTGACCGACGCCATCATCAGATCGGTGCCCGAAGTCGACTACGTCCTGGGGAAGGTCGGCCGGGCCGAGACCGCGACCGACCCGGCTCCGGTCGCGATGATCGAGACGATCATCCTGCTGAAACCACAGAAGGAATGGCGGGAGGGCTTCACCAAGGCCGACCTGATCGGTGACCTCAATTCACGGCTTCAGATCCCGGGGCTCACCAACGGGTGGACCCAGCCGATCATCAACCGGATCCAGATGCTCGCCACCGGGGTGCGCACCGATCTGGGCGTGAAGATCTTCGGCCCCGACCTGCGGACCCTGGCCGACCTGGCGCTGCAGGTCGAAAAAATCCTGCGCCCCATCCCCGGGGCAGCCGATCTCTATTCAGA
>JALGWK010000245.1 GCA_025774205.1 bacterium | reverse complement strand
TTGCCTTCGTCGTCCGTCCAGATCGGCAGTCCCCACTTTTCAAAAAGGTGGACGGTGTTGTCTACGTGACGCGCGATGTTGACCACAACGTCCTCACGGGTGATCCCCATCAGGTCGTTGCGGACGTAATCACAATAATCCTTCAGCGTGTTGTTACCGCTGTTCAGGTCGACGTACTGGTTGATGGCCGAGAGTCCCATCGCGACGGCGCCGGAACGGTCCATCGCGGCCTTGTCAACTACCGTGACCTTGAGACCGTGCTGCCTGGCCCAATAGGACGCCTCTACAGCGGCACCGCAAGCGGCCATACCGCCTCCGCAGATCAGCAGGTCGGTCTCGACTACAACAGTCTCGAAATCCGCCATTATCGTTTATCTCCTTGCTGCATTCTGTTGAAAATCCTGATCTCTGACCGGATCCCGAATGACTAGAGAGTCGGGAGCTTGTCGAATTTGACCGGACCCTTCTCGGTGTTGATGCCTTCAGGCTCAGTCATCAGGGTCGTACTCTTGATGTCGTCGTCACCGGTCGGGTAATGATCGAACGGCTGCGCCTTGCCTTCTTCCACACCACGACGGATGGGGAACTTGAAGCGCTTCGGCCTGATCTCTTTGTCACGGAACTGAACGGTCCACATGATGTCCTCGGAGGAACGCAGCGCCGTGACGCTCGCCCCCATCGGGACGAAGTCCTGGTAACCACGGACTTCGACCGCCTGGGTGGGACAGATCTTCACGCAGCTGTAGCATTCCCAGCACATCTGTGGATCCTGATTGAAGGCCTTTTCAGTTTCCTTGTTCAGGACCATGAGATCGTTGGGGCAAATGTACTGGCAGGCCGTCTTGTCGAGAGCCTTGCAGCCATCACATTTGTCCGGAATCACGAAACTCGGCATGATCGGACTTCCTTTCCGCCCTGGACGGGCACCTTCCGGGAACCTTGCTTGTGATTTATTTCACAAGGCTTGGTAAAAAATGTCCTTCCTTACGTGTCCTGTCTTGTACGGACTCCTTGTGTGATCATCGCCACCCTCGAAGCAGCTGGGCCCCGACGGGTGAAACAGAAAACGCCGCGGTGTCTACGCGGCGCTATTCCATCCTCCACCTGCACCCGGGGCTGTACCAGGCGGCATAACTGCTGACATACTCAACCCTTCCGTTGCTGTCGGCGACAGGAATCGGAAGTGCAGAGGTGTCGTCATTGACCTGGCTTTCCACGTCCGGGTTGCAATTCATCGATGATGTCTCTATCTCGGATTTGCCTGTCAATTGACTCTCTGGAAACCGGTATTTCTACCTTCCGGAGAGCTGTAAGAGCTATTCGAGATTTTTTTCACAGTTTACTGCCTGTGATAAGATAGAATCCGGGAGACCGGTGTCAAGCGCATGCGTATCTGTAACAAATTGCGACCTAAATCATTGGTAAATAAGGCGTTATTAGGACGCCTAAATAGTCATACCAGTGATCTGATAGCTGTAATTCACATACCTGAGGATCCCCTTCCGATCGACAATGAAAAGGCTGCGCTGAGCGTACTCTCCCCTGGAAACAGGCACCCGGTAGGCCGTGACGGCTTCCCTCTTCTCCCGGTCGCTGCCCATCGGATACCCGGCGCCGACACTTTCACCGAAGGCCCGCAGGGTCTCCAGGCTGTCCAGGCTCACTGTCACAACGGTCGCGTTGAGGCTCAGAAACTTCTCCCTCTTCGACCAGGGCACTCACACTCACTGTTGAACCATCCGCCGGCACCGGCACGGTGCTCGGAATCCGGAAATCGGGGGCGACTTCACCCACCTTCAATTCCTCGGTATTCATCTCCTGAGCCTCAACAGACAGGCAACCTGTCCCAAAAAGGATGAGGACGAGAGAAAATCGTGCAACTGTCGACGCACATTTCATCCACCTGCTCCGGTCCATAATTGAATGATGAACGATTGGCAGATCTCACTACTCCGTTCCATTGTAAACCCACATGTACTCAGGTAGAATCACTCTCCTGAAATCGATGAGATCAGCAGGTACAGATTGAGCGAAACTCCAGGGGGAAGTATTCCATGAAGACTCCACCAATCCGTTTGTTGCCGGTATCAGCCGTTTTCTTACTGCTAAATACAGTTCTACCGGGTGCCCAACAGGCCCGGGCCCAGGAACTGGCTTTCGATCACAACCACACCAACGCCGAGGTGGTCGAATACCTCAACCAGGTCGTCCGGATGCATCCGGGCATTGCCTCTCTTCACACCATCGGGAAGAGTTACCTGGGCACCGATCTGCTCGTGCTCGAAGTCACCAGCCGGGAGACCGGACCGGGTCTGACGAAACCGGGCTACTGGATCGACGGCAACCTCCACGCCAGCGAGGTGATGGGCGCCGAGGTGACCCTGCATAACATCGATACCCTGGTGAAGGGGTATGGTCGCGATCCCTTCATCACCGATCTGATCGATACCCGTGTCATTTATCTCATGCCCAAGCTCAACCCGGACGGCTCCGACCACTACCTGACGAAACCGGACGGCATGCGGAGCAGTGTCCGGCCTCACGACTCAGACCGGGACGGCTCATTCGACGAGGATCCGGGAGAGGACCTCAACGGCGACCATTACCTGACCCAGATGCGCATTCGTGATCCCGAGGGCCCCATGAAGACCTCACCCGACGACCCGCGACTGATGGTCAGGGTCGGCGAGAATGAACAGGGTGAGTGGCGGGTCATGTCCGAGGGGATCGACAACGATAAAGACGGCCGGGTGAACGAGGACGGCGTCGGCGGGCTCGACATCAACCGCAACTGGCCCTCCCGCTGGCAGCAGGAGTACATCCAGGGCGGCGCTGGGCCATACGCGCTCTCCGAACCGGAGACGCGGGCTGTGGCGGATTTCATCCTCGCTCATCCCAACATCACCGGCCTGATCAACCACCACATGGCGGGCAACTTCGTCTACCGCCCCCCCACCAACAAGAACTACGACGTAGCCACAGGTGAAGAGATCCCAATGGCGGCCTCCGATGAGTCGAACTTCGCCTACCTCGGACGGAAGTACACCGAAGTCATCAACGGCCAGGATGTGACGCCGGTGCTTGGCCGGGGCGGTCCGCCCCGCTACGGGGCGATCTGGGGCGTGATGATCGGCTGGGCCTACGACCACCTCGGAATCTACAGCTGGGTGCCGGAGATGGGTTCCTACACTCCCTTCTGCGACTACGATGGTGACGGCAACGTCTCGGAGGCGGAACGGATGCGGTGGAACGACACCGAGCTGGACGGAAAGATCTTCGCCGACTGGAAACCGTTCGACCACCCTGTTCATGGTGAAGTCGAGATCGGCGGATGGGTCTCCAAGGTCTGGGACCCGGCCCGGGGCAGCTACACCAACATGATGTGCGCCCCCGGACCGGTCTTCGAGGACTTCCTGCAGAAGCACTCCAGGTGGAACCTCTGGCTGGTGGCTCAGTCGCCCCTGCTGCAGGTGACCGATGTGACGGTGACGGCCCTCGATTCAGGATTCTTCAAAGTCACGGCGCAGGTCGGGAACCTTGGCTACCTGCCTACCAATGTCACCGAGCAGGCCATACGGAACCGAATGGCCGGAACCGTGACAGTGTCATTATCGCTCGATGGAGCCGACCTGCTCATGGGTGACGCAGTGGTCGACATCGGACACCTCGCAGGCAACAGTTCGACCGCGGAATCACTGGAGTGGATGGTGAAGTCGACCAGCAGGAGAGCGCCGACCGTCACCATCACGGCCTCATCACTCAGGGGTGGAACCGACAGTAAAGAGGTGATTCTGCGCTGACATCCCCATTCCATCCGGAAGCCTGTAATACGGATTCCGCAGGACAGGCAGACAGCCACCAACAGAAACGCCGGCCGGGCGGAGTCCGGCCGGCGTTTATCTGGTCTGTTCCCGCCCAGGTGACCCGGTTGATTACCCGGGGACCATTTCAGGAAATGAAGAGATCCCTGGTAGAGAAGTTCGGATCGCTGGTGAGGTTGATACCAAGGCTCCTGAGGCCCGCCTCATCCCCCGGTCGGGGGATGTGCGTCATATGCGCCTCACAACCCCGCAGTTCATTCAGTTTTTCCATGGCCTGCTGAGTCGCCGGATTGGTGCTGGAGCTGACGCTCAGCGCGATCAGGACCTCTTCCAGATCGAGACTCACACTTTTCTCGTTCAGGATACCGGTCTTCATCCTGGTCACCGACTCGATGACCGGCGCAGGCAGAAGCTTGACTTCGCCCGATATCCCGGCCAGGTGTTTGATGGCATGGATCACCACGCTGGAGGCCGCGTGCAGCAGTGGTGAGTTGTTCCCGGTGATCATGGTGCCATCTCTCAACTCGATGGCGGCCCCGCAGAAGACACCCTCATCACCCTTATTCAGTTTTTCCGCCTCCCCGGCAGCCGATCGCGCCGGCTCCACGACCGGACGATCCTCGGGATCGAGATGGTTGTCCTTCAACAGCAGTTCGGCCCGGTTCACCGTTTCCTGGTCGACGAATCCCAGGACGTATTCGCACTGATACCGGAAGAACCTCCGGATCAGTTCCTGCTTCGCGGCCGCGTGGGTTACCTCATCATCGATGATGGCGAAGCCGGCCCGGTTGACGCCCATGTCGGTCGGTGACTGGTAGACCGATTCTTCTCCGGTGATCTTTTCAAGGATGCGCTGCAGGAGCGGGAAGGCGTCCACGTCCCGGTTGTAGTTGACCGCCTGTTCCCCATACGCCTCCAGGTGGAAGGGATCGATGAGATTGAAATCCCTCAGGTCGGCCGTGGCCGCCTCATAGGCGATGTTCACCGGGTGTTTGAGAGGCAGGTTCCAGATCGGAAAGGTCTCGAACTTGGCATAGCCCGACTTCAGGGTGCCGCTCCGGTGATCGTGATAGAGCTGGGAGAGACAGGTGGCGAGTTTGCCGCTTCCCGGCCCCGGACCGGTTATCACTCGGCCCCGGACCGGTTATCACTACCAGCGGTTTCTCCGATTCAATATAGGAGTTGGCGCCGTATCCCTGATCGCTGACGATCAGATCGATATCGGTCGGATAGCCTTTCGTGAAGGCGTGCGTATAGACTGCGATGTCGCGACGTTCAAGTTTGTTCCGGAATACCTGGGCGGAGGGCTGGTCCCTGAAGCGGGTGATCACCACCCCCAGGACATCGATCCCCCGGTCCCGGATATCATCGATCAGCTTCAGGGCGTCCGACTCGTAGGTGATCCCGAAGTCGGCCAGATCCACCTGCTCCTTCAGATTCTGGAGCAGTCTGATCTTGACGTTGGGATCATATCCGGGAAGCACCCGGGCGGCGTGGTAATCGAAGAGCAGCTTGCCGCCGAACTCGAGGTAGAGCCGGTTGTTATACTTATCCACCCTCTTGAGAATCTCTGCTGACTGTTCCTCTACATACCGATCGTTGTCGAAGCCCTTCTGCGCGCCCATTACCGCTCCGTTCCGAGAAGTGAACTCATTGATTCCTCTCGGGCGGGAAGCCTATCCGGAGTTGAAGGACTTTTCCAGCCTGATGAACAGATTTCATGATCGGGACTCACCTGTCCCGCAGACCTTCCTTCAGATCATGTGCCCCTGCATGCCTGACAATCTGTCCGATTGTTAAGGATCATGTCAGTTGACCCGGGCAGGACAGGAGGCACACAATCCACTTGAGTATGAGCAGGCAATCCCGGTCGGGTATCTGCTCTGTTCGACCGATGATCTGACCAGAATCGACTTACAAGGAGCCGACACTTCATGGGTGAAGAATCGGGGACGATGCTTCAGCGCCAACTCCGCCTCTTTCCCACTACCAACATGGTCATCGCCAGCATGGTCGGTACCGGGATATTCACCACCTCCGGCCTCCTGATGGCCGACCTCTACAACCCGTTGCTCATGATCATCCTCTGGGTGATCGGCGGCGTCATCGCCCTCTGCGGAGCGCTCTGCTACGGTGAGTTGGGCGCAACGTATCCCGAGGCCGGTGGTGAGTACATCTTCCTCAACCACCTCTACCATCCCATCTACGGCTTCCTGGCGGGCTGGGTCTCTCTCTTCGTGGGCTTCTCGGCTCCCATCGCGGCCGCCTCGCTGGGGTGCAGTGAGTACCTCTGGGAGGCGATTCCGGCCCTGACATCCTGGGGCAATCCCGCCCTTTTCAAGCGACTGGTGGCGATCGCCATCATCATCGGGTTCACCCTGCTCCACTTGCGGGGGCTGAAGATCGGAGTCCTGATACAGAACTGGCTGGTCGTCCTGAAGGTGCTTTTGATCGTGGTCCTGGTCATCACCGGATTCACGATCGGCCGGGGGTCGCTGTCGAACTTCTCCCTGGGCCGGGCCTTCACCTTCGATTTCGCGGGCCTCAAGACCGTCGGGCTCTCGCTGATGTGGATCATGTTCGCCTACAGCGGCTGGAATGCCTCAGCCTATCTCGGCTCCGAGATCAGGGACCCCGAACGCAACCTGCCGCGATCCCTCATCATCGGAACAGGTATCGTGATGCTGCTCTACCTGCTCCTGAACCTGCTCTTCATCTATTCCGCGGCGCCGGCCGAGATGAGCGGTGAGATCCCGATCGGAGGTCTGGCGGCCGGCAACCTGTTCGGTCCCGGGATGAGGAGGCTGATCTCCCTCCTGATCGCCTTCGCCCTGCTCTCATCCATCAGCGCTTTCATCATCCTCGGACCGCGGATTTACTACGCCATGGCCCGGAAGGGTCACTTCTTCAGCATGGCAGGAAGGGTCCACCCGGTCTTCAAGGCCCCCTCCGGATCGATAATCCTGCAGTGCTGCATCGCCCTGGTCATGGTGCTTTCTGGCACCTTCGACCAGATCCTGACCTACATGGGATTCGCGCTCGGCATCTTTCCGCTCTTCGCCATATTCGGATTGTTCAAACTGCGCCGGAATGGTCTGAGCCGGGCACCGATCCCGCTCTTTCCCCTGATACCGATCATCTACCTGCTCATCTCATCAGCGATCCTCGTGCTGGCATATTTCGAGCGACCTGTTGAATCATCGATCGCGCTGGCTACCGTACTGACCGGCATTCCGGTCTATTATGCCTTCATCCGAACCCGAAGGTGGGAGCAGGCTCAGACGGCTGACAGCGATGAACACGAACAGTCCATGCCGGAGGAACCGCCGGCATGAAAAGGAGCCAGGCCATGAAGTCTCCGACATGGAGGACTGCCGTCGCTCTCCTCCTGATCATTGTGATTGCCGGCAGCATCAGACCGACACCAGCGGCCGCCCAGGATCAGGAGACCGACCTCGACCGCCGGGTGCGGGCGTTCCTCGACAGCCGCAGCCGCGGGTGGCGTGACATGAACGTGCCTGCCGTAGACGGGCAGAAGATCTACGACATCATCGTCGAGCACGAGTACACCCGGGCGGTTGAGATCGGCACCTCTACCGGCCACTCGGGGATCTGGATCGCGTGGGCCCTGAGCAAGACCGGTGGGAAACTCATTACGATCGAGATCGATGAACGGCGGCATCGTGAGGCGACCGCCGCCTTCGAGGAGGCAGGTCTGAGTGAGTACATCGATGCCCGCCTGGCCAACGCCCATGAGCTGGTACCGCAACTCGAGGGCCCGTTCGATTTCGTCTTCAGTGACGCCGACAAGGACTGGTACACCCGCTATTTCGAATGGATGCTCCCCAAGCTGGAGGTCGGCGGCTGTTTCACCGCCCACAACGTCCGCAACAGCAGCAGCCGGTACGGTGGGCGAGGCCGGGGCGGTCAGAGCGGAACCGGCGCATTCGTGCAGGCCCTGCTGGCGACCGAAGGTCTGGATACCACCTTCTTCACCAGTGGCGGCGGTCTTTCAATCAGTTACAAACTGCCGCCCGGGATCTTTTAAATTTTGAGTGACCTGATGATGACATCCAGAAGCAAGCGACCAACCCGGCTATCCATGACCATTATTCTGATTGTGGTCGCCATGACCCTGAACACCTGTACCTCCCTGAGGAGTGAGGAAGGCCCCCTGTACCGGCACCTCTACAA